>CAYZJV010000012.1:31338-36763 GCA_964478945.1 uncultured Spirochaetaceae bacterium
GGGGATATGTCTGCTTGAGGACAGAATCTACTGCCCTCCTAATATGGCCTTCTTTATTATAAAGAGGAATCACAACAGAAAAGTACATGCCACCTCCGATAAATCAATTCATAACACGTAATTCATACTATGCAGCAACAATCCTTTCGATACCGAACAAGAACTTCCACTTTCCCATATGTCCTTCAGTTGAACACCTTGGGTCTGAGACAAGTCGCGTCCCCTCTTCAGTGTATCTTGAGACAATCAAGATAGCTGTCCCGAATTGATGCTGGAGATTTGAAATGTTCTGGATACCTCCCTACCGAGATGAATCCAATCATGACTTCAGAGTCATCCAGATCAAGCAAGGATCTGATTTTCTTCTCTTGTTTTCTCGGGAAATCAGCGTTTAATATGCAAGTGGCCATTTTGTGGTATGTCAAAGCATACACCAATGACATCAAATATATTCCGCCATCAACAAACCCTTGATTACGTTCACTACTTGTTGAAAAATATCTTAGATCAACGGTCACCAACAACAGCAGTTGCATGTTGTGTCCGTTCCCGGCAAAGCCTCCTTGGGCGGTCATCACCTGGTGCAACAACTGTTCATCTTCAATGAGGTGAACTTTCCAAGGTTGTCTATTGCAAACCGATGGGGATTTCATGGCGAGCTCAAGTGCGTGAAAGATATCCTCCTTCACCACAGGATCTTGAGCATAATCCCTTACACTGATTCTGTGTGATGCAAGATGGGAAAAGTCCAAGGATACTTCTTGCAGAATTTCGTCCCGGGTATGGTCTGCGGCTCCCACTCCGAGATCGGAAATTTCCGTCTGAAAAAGATTCACTATCTTTTCGATTTCACCAGTGTATTCCCGATCGTATTCATGGGCGATGCAATATTGCCTGAGCACCTCGATTGCAGCTAAGAATCTTTTGGAATAGGGATACCCTTTGTTTTTATATTCAAAGATTGCTTTCGTCAAACCTGAAAGGGCCCTTTTCCCAAAACCTTTTCTGAAATTTGGATTGCATAATCCTTTTTCTATGGCATGGGTATGGAAGCCGAGTCTTGCAGAGAGATTCACTTGATCGTTATTATGGTTTAATCCGAACGCAGCCCTACGAAAACGGATTCTATCATTTCTAAAATCGATAAGAAGTCTGAAACTGTTTCTCACATACTTTGCAGTATTGATGAATGGGTCGAGCAGTTTGTACTTTCCTCGTGATGTCCTGATATTCAATGTAGTTCCTTCCATTATTTGTTCTGCAAGAATTTCGTCCGCACGAAATTCCGTATTGATTTCATTGCCTTGAAACTCAAGCGATATAGCATTCTCACGGAAGAACTGGATGAGAGGGAATAGTGAAGGAAATTATTCGGCTGATATTTTCTTACCTCTTGATAATACTGTTTCAATAGGGCCGTTTCTTCATGAAAAACGCAAATCTTAAATCTCTTCAAGGCATACTTCTTATTGATGATGGAGTAGTATCGTTTCTTTTCCACATCAGGCATTGCTTGAATACCTTCCATCGTTTGTAAAAGAATCAATTCATGTTCATTGCACCGTCGCAACAGTTTCTCTGCTCCTGTAACATTTCTGGAATGGCTGTCACTTCTTGCCACTATGAAATACAAGGACTTATGAAGATAGCCACATCGGTTCTCATACAGGATCGGTAGGAGTAGTTGCCAATTCTGGCCTCCTCTCGATTCAAAGATTTGTGCAGAGGGATGGGCTTTGTAGAAAGCGCTTCTACTTACCATGTAAGCGCCACCAGCAAACAGCGTATTTCGTTCCATGATCAAATCGTCAAATGCATGATCAATTCCATCTTTCCCTATACGTCGTTTTTTAGTTCCCAGCATGTTTCCGTTTTCATCGATTATTGCACAATCGGATACCACGACCTCATAATCACTATGCTCGAGAAATTGGACCCTGTCCCGTATGCTGTCCTCGTGAAACACATCATCGGAATCAGGCCATGTGAGGTAGTCGCCGGAGAATTGGGTAAGTCCGTGGTTAATTGCTGCAGCCTGACCTTTGTTTTCCTGGTAGAGATAAATAAATTTCATCCCGTTCTTTTCAAATAATGGTTTGTAGGAAAGTATGATCGTTTCGGTCGTATCCTCAGATCCATCATTGACCATGATCAGTTCAAGCCTTTGATATGATTGTCCAAGCACAGAATCGAGAAACTTATGAATGAATTTCTCTCCGTTGTAACATGGTGTGATGATGGTAACCAATGGATCATTTCTTCTATTCATATCTACCTTCATCCTTTCCCAACTTTCTCCTCAGCAGTTGTTTTAGATAGAAGAACTCCTCTCTATTATGGAGAAATGCCAGAAAGAAACCGTTGGGAACTATTGCCACCAGCAACATCAGTACGACAAACTGGAGAAACTTGTTGTCAAAGGCCAAAACATGCTTGGCCGTCAACAGTAGTGCAAGCGGTAAGCAAAGAATCACCAAGTACCGTATGGAATCAATGAAATATTCCTTACCGGTCAACTTAAAGACCTTTCGATAGACAATGATCGGTCTGGAGAGTGTGGAAACCAACCCTTGTACGACCGTTCCGATGTATATTCCCGGAAGACCAATCCTTCTTACAAAGTAAATGGAAACGGCAAGATTCACCAGAGCTTGGATGAGTGAAATATACTTGTCCTCATTGAAGATTCCTGCAGCCGTTTTAAAATTGTTGATTACGATGCGATGCCCCTTCATATAATAATCGGCGATCATCAGGAAGATCACCAACTGCGGAATTATCATTTGTGGACCAAGCCATATTTCAATGAAGGGGCTGAGAAGGATTATGAATGCAATGGACGCGAACCCATAGATCCAGAAGCATACAAAGCGATAGACTTTGAAAAGGAAATATTGTTTTTCCACACTCTCTGTGGCAATAAGGTTTCCGAATCCCGATACCACTGAGCTGAAAAGGATATTGATGAAACTTGTTGCCGATGCGATGAGCAATGTGTAGTTGGACACGATACCAACTGTGGAGATATTAATGAACGATGAGATCAGGATGTTGTCGGTCTGATGGACACTGACGTCTCCGATCTTATGAAACACCAATGCCTTGATGTTTCTCTTGATAGGCTTCAACTCATCTTCGGATAATTTTTCTACATCCTTTTCCAATAAATAGGGATATCGTTTGTTCAAGTATATGGTGAGGACTACTTTTTGGATCATCTCCACCGAAGCGGCAACCAGAAGATACAATAGGAAGTTTTTATACAAGAACAGAATGATGATTTGAGCGACCACTGTAACAACAGTGGTGAGTGTTCTGATATTCGTTTGTATATAGTTCTTCTGTTCTGCATTCACCAGACTGAATTTATAGGCCACAAAGTAGGTGCTTACTGTGTTGAACAGGAATATCAGGTAGTACAGGATCAATTCATTGGAAGTGATGGCACCGGGATCAGTAATAAGATGGCTAAGAAAGGGAACCAGAGCAAGACCAATTACGGAAATGATGCCTGCAATGCTTAAGTATGCACGCTTATACAGGCGCATCAGTGATTTGATCTTTTCCCTTTCATGAAAGGCGACGGGTTTGTAGAGGGAATAGTTCATCGCTGTACCAATTCCCAATTCGGCAAATGAGAGTACCGACAAGATATTGGTGTAGAGACCTTCGACCCCCAGAAATGTTACTCCAATGGTATGAATGAAGACCGTTCTGGAGATGAACCTAAGCAACAAGGTGAGAAAGGTGCCCAGATAACCATAGGCAATATTTCTTGAAGCATTCTTGATTCTACTCATACCATGCTCTTTGTAAGTTTCGCGATCGCATCGTCCAGGAACCTGGTTCCCACTGAAACGAATCCATCCATGGATTTGGTTACATGTCCCCAATCGATCGATGGAGCGGGAGTATCCAGAATGTGCTCAAGCTCAACTCTACTTGTTATCTTCCTTCCCTCGATACCCAATTTTGAAAGGAAGGTTTCGATCCTTGAATCCTCAAATCCCTGAATGTTCGCTTGCAATGGGAAATAATAGAAATCGGTTTGAAAGATGATGCTGAATACACAGCCGTGGAAGGAGTTGGTCACAACGACTTTAGCATTTTGAATCTGAAACAACCACTCGGAAATGGTTGGAAAGTAATTCAATCTAGAATCCACTACCTCATTGGCCCCGGTCGCGAAATAGTGTAGATGGCGCTTCTTCATCGTGGATACGATATCTTTGAGTGTGATCATCGACCTGTTCTTGACCAGATAAATGAAATAATCTGCAACTTCTGGACTGCGAAGCGCATGAGAATCAATGATCTGTCCGTACTGTTCACGTGACAACAACATAGAAGGGTCCGGGGCAACAGTAATCGATTCTATACCAAATCGGTTCAGCACCTTCACTGCAAAATCTTCCCGAACCGAGACCGCATCGATGTTGCGAAGATTTCGGGCAATCCTTTCTCCCACTTGCTCCTGTATCCCAGCAAAACCAAAACTCGCAGCGTAGGAAATTCTCTTCGTATCTTGGTTGCCAAACTGCAGGGTATATGCATCGAGCTGATCAAACCCACTCGGTGTTGGACGGATGTAGTTCCAAATTTGATCGCTACCACAGATGTAGAGATCCGCTGCCGGTGCATTCATTCTCAATTCCTCGATATGGGAGTACTGCAACGATGAAAAGGAGAACTGCTGCTTTCTGAAGTCTTCGAACATTCTCGGGTTCCTGTCCCTCTGTTTGGAAAGTTTGTGGGAATTGAAGGAAGACCTTATTTTCTTAAGTAGTGTTCGTGATAGTTCAATGGTGGAAATCTTTGTTGCAATTTGCAGATAGTCCTTCTTATTAGAAGGTCGATACCGTATCACCTCCACATCATGACCAAGTGAAGTGAGATATGAATATAATCCATACAGTTGGAGGATCTGACCATAGTTCTCATCAGTCCACCAGAAGGTGATGATTCCAATTTTCATGATCGACGGTATCCCCCATACAAAGCCATGTTCCACCTATACCCGAAGTACAAATAATACACAATGCAATTTCATGATTACATCCACAATGATCATCATACTACAGAAAGTGTATCCCAATAAGGAATAGTCTCTGTTGTATCATAGTTGCGCAGTCATCCCCAGATTCAGTATGAGCTTGTCATCCGTGAAGGATGCTGTCAAAAAGGATATGCCGGCGTAGGCGGTAAGCCATTCGGTGATGCCTCGTTCGATTGCAATATCCATGACCAGGAGCGGCTGGATGTTGCCGGAACTGATCCATTTGGTGGAGTAGTTCATGTCATCAGGGTCGGCTGTACTCAAATTTGCATTCCCCCAGTAGTCGACATCCCCATAACGGGATTGGGCATCCTGTCCAAGCAGCGCCAATTCCACTGTCCCGACAATCTTTGTGCGCTCCGTCTCATA
>CAYZJV010000012.1:36863-42605 GCA_964478945.1 uncultured Spirochaetaceae bacterium
CCGACGGCACTTGGAGTTTTTGCCAGCATTGAAGGGGTCATATGGCTGGCGAGCATGGGCAGATCATCCACAGCACCCATGAGGTACACGAGAACCTTCTCTTCGAAAGTCTTGGCAATCTGGATTTCAATCGCCACGTTCGCCCGTTCCGAATTTTCATTGTGGATATTGGTGAAGATTGAGAAATCGGCTGGAGTCTTTGGATTGCCCAAGATCGCGGACTCACCGATCATGGCATACCAGGTCTTGCCGACATAACTAAGGGCGTGATACATGAAATACTTGTAATACTGGCCGTTAAAGGGGTCTTCATCGTTTCCCAAAATCATTTTTTCATCAGCTGAATCCCATACCCACACAAAAGGAGAAGTATAATCGTATTCCGAAATACGGGAGGTGTTGGCAACGCTGATGAGACTGTCGAATCTGAAGCCTGTCGCATTACCGACAGAGATGTTGAGGCCATCATGAAATGGCATATCCCGGTTCACGAACAGATTGTGGTCGGATATCCCGATGCTCTGTTTCCTTCTTCCGATGCTTGCGTAAAAAAACGGTGTATCGTATTCAAGGTAGGCACGTTTCACCATGGGTGAGAACAGACTGCTGGCATCAAGGAGTAGCGGTGGACGCAATGAAAGAATCGAGATTTCCGTTTGAAATTTCCATGGACCCTGAAACAGCGATAGTCCAAGATCAAGCAAGGGGCGATTGTTGAACCCTTCAATATACTCACTATCATACATTCGTGCAGAACGATCCAACTCGGGATTGATAATGTTCAAATCAATGTTGGACTGAATGGATACCTCATATACATCTCCTCCAAAAGAGAATATTGAGACAGGAGCAACCATCAGTATCAACAGAATAAGCCATCGGGACTTCCTCATGACAAGCTTGTGTAATCTGTTCATAATTCATCCTCTTAAAACCAGATATTCACACCCAGCTGCAATGCATGACTGAATGTCCAGGGATCCCATGGACCCGATACCTGATACTTGATTACCGGGGTTTGATCATAATCGACCGGATCGGAAGCAGGGACAACCGATTTGGAATCTTCATCCCAGACCTCCACTGGAACAGGGGGATTCGTTCGTTGGGTCGTCATTGAGAACAAGTATGATGCACTGATGCGTAACGGCATGTCCTCGAGTGTCTTGTTTATCGTTGCGACAATACCCAGCGTCTTCTCAAATATGTTGCCATCGAAATCCTTGTCCTCATACGCATTGGCATATGCAGCCGCATAGCGCATGTACTTGTCGATATTGAAACCATATTGTCCGCTTCTTCTTTGGTACTTCACAGTCAAGGATCCATCCCATCCTTTCGGTGCTTGCATCCCTATCGCAAGAAGAATCTCATCTGAGTTTGGCCTGAGTGGATATCCGATATTCTCTCCTTCGTTCACATAGCTCAGCTGTTTAGTGATCACCGTCTCATAGTGGGGAACCAATGTGCCCGTCCCATCATCTTCGTAGGAAGTGATTACTTTCTCTTTGTGGGGATAATGTGTGTAGAAGAACGGTGCCAAATAGGTATATTGAATCGTAGCGGTGGAGAATGCCAGGAGAGGGATGTCCACATCAACACCTGCTTGCACTCCCAAAATGTTTCTTGGAGCTATGAGGAACCGTGAAGGATTGATTTCATTCATTTCTGTGGTGGCTGCAGCTCCATAAAGCCTCATGACTCCCGGAAGATTCCATTCGATATCGACACCTGCCAACATATTGTCGAAATCTCCTAGGATATTTTGTTCATACATGAGAATTGAAAGTGGATTGAGGTAGCCGAGCTCAAATCGTTTGCCATACACTACCGATTCATAAATACCGAATGTAATGTTCCATGGCAGATCCACCTCCACACGGTGTGCGGTATAATTGTTCTCGTATTCCGTATCATGCAAATCATCCGAAAAATAATATTCATCATAATACTCCTCGGGTTGGAGCCCTTTGGTGGAAAATTTGCCCAATGCCCCAGTAATGAACGAGTACCGCAACCAGGAAGCGGCATTATAAGAAAGTTCCAAAGCATTGAAGGAACGAGCGGAGTTGCTCAACATCAGATTATTCATACCGACACCCCAATCCCGTTCTATGGAAGCCCACCTGAATCTTAGGTTGCCATCAAGCAAAGAGACAGCAAGTTCGGGGGTATTGTATATGCCGTAATACAAAATATGTTCGCCGGCATGATCCCAAAACGTGTCGTACTTCCCTTCTGTAGGAATGGAATAATCATTCTTTAGGAAGATGCGGGGTTCCACATGGTCGAAACTCAATCCGATGTTCATATGGAACGATGCGATATCCCCCATGTTTCCTTGGAGATAGAAATCGCCTCCATTGCGGGAATCGTATAGAGAGGTATCCGAAAGAGATTGGGCAAATTGAAAATTGAGTCGGGCTCCAAACATGGCCGAGGTATTGAGCTTGTCAAAATAAGTGCTGTATGAACCATTCTTCAGCATGGAATTGAAAGTGTTCTCGGAAATCATTTCGGGACTCAACTCATTATACAATTCCCAAGCCAGCGCTCTTTCAGCTTTGCTGATCAAAGGAGATTCCGCAATAGTTTCCAAATACTTCAATACGGTACTTGTCGCATATGGCCTGACATTCATCCCTGTATCAATTATTCCTCGAATCTCCGCATTTCGAAGTACAGGATATACCCTATGGTCAAGTGACACTGAGATATGGTTCTCTACACTGAAGACGGGAACTACGAAACAAGCAATGAGTAAAGCCACCATTATTGATTTCAGATATATTGTACGAAATGGATACATGCAGAACCTCTGTAATTGTCTAAATGTTTTGACGCCTCTCAGTACACTTCACACTACAGTGGAATAGCGAGGAGCCCGGCTGAACTATAGCATACATATGTAAAAGAGGCATCATTGTTAAACCCAAGTGGAGTGATTGGGCGTGTCGAATAATCCATGAACATGGATACCTGCTGAATCCCTTGTGTTGTCGTGTAGCCACTCGTTCATGTGAATTTTGCTAAATTTAAAGTTTCAAGGACATTCCCACCGTGATCTGTACATCGCTTGCTTCATCCTTGTAGCTTTCAGTGGATTTCACATGCACCCGCTGTCCAATGAAGTCGACTTGGACCCAGACAGAGCTTTCCAACCATGGGAGGAATTCTGGCAATATCGCGTTTCCTCCCAAGGAAACGACCACCCGCTCGGTGATTTCATCTCCGGAGGGTGCGGGAACACGAATGGCGTTTACATCGGCGTTGGAGGTGAAGTAATCGACTTCTCCTTGGCGCATGGCGATCGTTCTGAATGAGAACTCGAGATCGGGTAGGACCCTCAATCCCACATCCCACTGCAGCAACTGCACATCACCACCATACTGGTACCCGATATAGTCCACATGACTCACGAAACTGGTGCCATTGCCATGGTAACGACGGAACATGAGGAAATCGACATACTCCCTACGATAGAGGGCAGGACTGGTTTGGGCGAACTCAAGTGAACTCGAGAGGATACCGAACTCGGTGGCAGTGGCATACTCGAGACCGGCCAGGAATCCGGTGGCATCGGCTTGCGCTGCCGATTCGTTGGGAGCCACCGCTTGATCCAAGACATACTGACCATAGAAGTTCAGTTTGGGTATCGGTGAGAAATCCAATTCCACATGCGCGATCGCATTGAACAACTGTCTGCTGTTCAGGTTGTGGTAAATATTCGCAGGATTCAAATACCGAAGATTCAACACATCGTTGCGGTACATGATGTTTTCCGAGATGGCGAATGTGAGCGAATCAAGAATCCGGAACTCCAACCTGTGGGCCATGAGCATCCGAAACTCCTCATCGGCACTTGCACCTTCACCAGTGGCTGGATTTGTCTCGAAGAAGACATAGAGCAGATCATACTTGAACACATCGGAAAACCCGGAAACCCTGAAGAACTCCTGGTAATCGACATGGTCGTCTATGATGAAATTCCCCGAATGGCCATTGCCCCATTTCACCTTGTCCCGCGATATGTTGATATTCCACCGGGAGTCTCCAAAGGAGACCACCGCACGCTTTGGTGTTTGGAAATCAATGTCATAGGTGGGGTAGAGGAAATTGGTCATGAACTTTTGGCTGTAGATGTGTGAAGTATTCACTATGGTGGCACCATCGCCACTTGCAATTATGGAACCGATGTTACCCGGATTGGGGCCATCGGCATCGTACTCGTAGAACACATCTCGGTCGGTGAACCTGTTCCTCGAGTATTGCAAATCGGTGAAGGAGTAGAGGAAGGGATTGAGTTCGAACGCCAGATCCAATTTTATCATCGGCTTCCGATCTTCAAACCCGTAGATCCAAGCGGTATCCGTTGAGAATTCCTCTCCGTTGGAATGGTAGTAACCTTCGAAATTGTAGGTGAAGCCGGCATCGAAGCGAAAGCCGTCTTCGGTGACCACATCCGGCTTCTTTTCCAAGTAGTCCTCTATCGCCTCATATAGTACTGCGGAAGATCCCTCCAGTTGATCCTTGTCGATACGATCGAGGATACGAGATGTCTCCGTTATTGTCCAAGGACGGGCATTGGACGGTGTACCGTTGCCGGTGATGAGATACAACAGATCCATATCGTTGTACACCGATGAAGCCAAAGGAACGATCTTTTGGCTCACCGTCTGGGACTGAAGCGGAACAAAAACGAGGCAGAGGAGCATACAGAGGAACAGAGTACGTTTCATGGGAACTACCTTTCATTGCAGATGGCCCTACCTATCCCAGGTAGAGCCACCTGCCAAAGATTATAGACTATAGGTGATGCCGAGGGTCAGCTGCACATCGCTTTCCTTCTGTCCCTCGATATTTCCGTAATTGTTGATATTGATGTAATCAAGTTGCCCAAAGGCCCTCAACCCTTCAGCCACCTGGTACGCACCACTGGCTCCAACCACCACAGTATGGGATACGCTGTCGCGAGTTGCCTGAGCTGTGGAATCGTTGTAGTTCACCGTGGGATGATCGGTGGTCGGTGTCGAAATCTCATATGATACACCGGAAGAACCTCCAATGCGGCTCCATGCGGTGTAAATGTCGAACGTACCATGCATCATGTAGAATCCATTGAGATCGACATTCCATTTCCCAAATTTCTTCACCCCACCGTTGAGGTTTATGACGATCGCGTCTCCACCATATTTGTAGCCAAGGAACTCGGCATTGTATCTCATGCCGGTTTTATTGGTGAATTCCCTGATCACTCCCACATAGTTGAGATGATACGTATCGGGATCTGTCGCCGAAGCTCCCGACTTACTTTCATCACGCAAGTAAAGGAACGGATCGGTGTAGGCAAACTCTAGACTTGCGTGTCCCACCAGACCTTCCACAGGGAATACCGCCTTCACTCCACCGAGGTAGCCGAAGGTCACCGGATAGTTGACTTCAGTGGCACTGGGTACCGGCTCCCCTGGAAGTGAGAATTCATCAACCACAGCCTGAGCGTAGATGTTCAAGCCTTTGATGGGTGTGAAGTCGATGTCTATTCCCAGTAGGGAATTTGCATTGGCCCTGATGTAATAGTCGTGGTAAATCATCGCCGGATTGAGGAACCTGAGATCAAACGTATTGTCGTCACTTTGGTACATGATGCTCTCGGTCACCGCCAAGCCAACCTTGTCTCGGAACATCCTCCATTCCAAGCGGTGCGACATGAACAGATTGAGGCCACTGACGGCATCGAACTGA
>CAYZJV010000012.1:42705-57702 GCA_964478945.1 uncultured Spirochaetaceae bacterium
TCGCCGTAGGCGGTGAAACGTCCCATGTTGTGGTATTTCAGGTTGTCTCCGAGCATCAGGTTTCCCGATTCCCCGGCTCCCCAGCTCATGCGATCACGTCCCAACTGCATGGTCCAATGATCTCCACCGGCAGCCACAAAGGCTCGATAGGGCATGTTGAAATCCAGATCCATCATCACCGCAGGAGGGACGAGGATGATGTTGGAGGAGAGGGCAGTGGATCCAAAACCCAGTCCATCACCGGAACCTCCCAATGTATTGGTGTTTCCGACTGTGAATTCGGAGTATCCATAGAAACCGGTGCTTGGCCATGTTTCCAGACTTACCGCGAGCAATGGCTTTTGGTCGATGAATCCTCTGATCCATGTGTCGCGACCTACAAATTCATCGGTATTGGTGTGGTAATAGCTTTCCAAGGTGGCATCGAAATTCCATGAAAAGTCGACACCTTTGGCTTGGATTTTCGGTTGGGTGTCCAATATTCCCATGGCATACCCGTATGCTTCACCCATTCCCTCGGACAGTTTTTCCGAATCGATTTTTGTCAGCATTCCCAGCAATTCCGCCTCACTCCATGGTCCCGAGGTGGAAGGCAACGCCAATCCTTGGTCGAGATAGAGGTAGGTGATTGCCTCGAACACATCGGAATCGACTGGATATATCTTCTGTCGATTGTCGGAATCCGCAGCGAACAGCACTGATGATGCGATACAGATGAACACCAGAGCAAGCAGCAACTTCTTTGGTCTCATGGTTGACTCCTTTCGTAGGTATAAATATTTCTTGGCCAGTATAACACTAATATAGGACATTTTGGTGAACTATTATGCTCATTTGGGTATATGTATCGTAACCATTTGCGGCTGGATAGCGCGAATGTGACGGTTGCTATATAATGAATAAAGGCCTATGATATATGTCTTGAATAAGCGATGCATAATTATTCGTTCGAGCGATGTGGAGCTACACGGTTCGATTGAGTATGCGGCTCGTACTATAGGGTTGTAATGACGTAATGGTCGAGAATTATAGAAAGAAGCTGGTGAGATTGTCGATAATTGCGGTGTCGAGAGTCTTCGCATTCATCTTTGCCATACTGATGAAGCCGGTCGCGTTGCTGCCGGTCGCCTCTTTGTCTCCAGCTGCTCGCAAACGAATATCACGTTGCTATTTCGAGTTGGGTAGATTCCAGAACAGAAGTCGATTGTACGCAAAGGCGGTGAAGAACCTGGAGATTTCCACCAGAGTGCAACAGGCCACTATCGATGCACACCTGGTGGTATTCGAAGCCTACCAAGGAAGACAATACGCATGTTCTCCCAAAGCACTGTATGAACATATGCTTGCCCATGACAGGTACGACACCTATTCGTTCGTGTGGGTATGCAAACACCCCCAGGAGTATCTGTTCCTACAAAACAATCCGCGGACCAAGGTGGTCACCTACAACTCGTGGGAGGCGACCCAATGTTTCCGGAAAGCGAAGTATTGGATCGTGAATTTTCGGGTTCCTCCCACAGTGGTGAAGATGCCTTCCCAAATCATGGTGCAATGTTGGCATGGAACTCCTTTCAAGAAGATTGGTTTGGATATCGAATCGACGAGAAAAGGGGCGGTCTCGTCTCTGGACAAAATATCATTCGATTATAGGTTGGATGCCGAGAAATATGATTATTTCCTTTCTCCCTCGGCCTTCGCTTCCGAGAAATTCATCAGTGCCTTCAATCTGAAGGAATTGGGCAAGGAGGATATCCTCTTGGAGGAGGGGTATCCCAGAAATGATTTCCTTATCAACCACACTGAAGAAGATGTACAGCGGATCAAGCAAAGATTGCACATCCCTCAGAACAAGAAAGTACTGCTCTATGCCCCCACCTGGCGAGATGACCAGCATGCATTGGGAAGGGGATATCTGTATAAACCCTCCATCGATTTCGAATTGTTGAAGGATCGCCTGGGAGATTCGTATGTGATCCTCTACAGAACCCACTATCTGATCAGCAACTCCTTTGATTTCTCTCGCTTCGAGGGATTTGTCTTCGATGTGTCCAAGGTCGATGATGTGAATGAAATCTACATTGCCAGCGACATCCTGATCACCGACTACTCCAGCGTGTTTTTCGATTTTGCCAACCTGAAGCGACCCATTCTTTTCTACATGTACGATTATGAGAATTATAGGAACAATTTGCGGGACTTCTATCTCACACTCGACGAATTGCCGGGTCCCGTCGTTGAAGATGTGGAGTCCTTGCTCGATGAAATAAGTGCTTTGGAGCATGACACACAATCTTGGCAACACAAGATTGGGAAGTTCAACACGCGATTCAACTATCTGGACGATGGGAAAGCTTCCGAGCGGGTGCTCACCCATGTGTTCGGTAGCGAATCTTCATAAGGTGGTGGAGAAATATGAAGACAGTTATAACCTATGGCACCTTTGATTTGTTTCATATAGGACATGTGAATATGTTCAAGAGGTTGTCTGAGTTGGGGGATCGTTTGATAGTTGCCGTCTCCACGGATGAATTCAATGAGATCAAGGGAAAGAAATCGATCTTCCCGTATGCACAACGTGCGGAAATCGTGAGAAGCAACAGGTACGTGGATCTGGTGATACCAGAGCAGACATGGGAACAGAAGCTGGAGGATGTGAAAACCTACAATGTCGATATCTTTGCGATCGGTGAAGATTGGAAAGGTAAGTTTGATTTCTTGACCGACTTATGTGAAGTGATCTATCTGCCACGTACGAAAGATATCTCGAGTACCATGATACGTCAGCTGTTGAGGGGAATAGATTCCGATCAGATAGAACAAATCAAATCAGCGTTGGGCATCCTGCAAAGCATCGTGAAAGACTTGGAATAGAGGTAATTTAAATTGAGTGGCGGACTAATTTCATTAGCTAAGAATAATAAAGCTTTTTATAGCCTTTACTACATTTTAGGAACTCTGTTTCTTCGTTTTTTAAGGTTTTTTGTGCGCCCCAAACCACGTCTCATACTCTTTGTAAGTTATGGAGGCCGGCAGTACAGCGATAGTCCCAAAGCCATCTACGAAGAAGTCTTGAAGGACCATCGTTTCGACAACTTTGAATTGGTATGGGCTTTCCGGGAACCGGAAAAAATTGAGCTCCCTGGGCGAGCGAGAAAGATCAAGATTGATTCGATTCCATACTATAAGATAGCACTAGGAGCGAGGGTCTGGATCACGAATGTGGCGATTGAGAGGGGGCTCAATTTCAAGGGAAAGCATACCTTCTATCTCTGCACATGGCATGGATCTCCGATCAAGAAACTGTGGTTCGACTTGAAGGAGCACGGAGCCAAGGTCTTTGTTCCAAAAAATCCGGTGAACTTCGATATGTTGTGTGCCCAAAGTCCCTATGATGTTGAAGTCTTTTCCAGTGCCTTCAGGATAGACAAATCCAAGATCGTGATGACCGGTCTTCCCAGAAACGATGTGCTGGTCAATCCTGATGAGAGTATCAGAAGAAACACCAGAAGAGACCTTGGGATCAAGGATGATCAGATCATGGTTCTGTATGCTCCAACCTACAGGGATTATGATTTGGAAGAACCGATCTTTCACCCGATGTTGTGGGATTTTAAATTGGATGAAAGATTTCATGTGTTTTTTAAAGGACATCACTTGGGGAAAAATTTAAAACGGCGTTTAAACTTTCCCCATGTCCAACGAGTTCCTGCAAGTATCCCACTTCCCGATCTAATGTTAGCTTCCGATATCTTGGTTTCAGATTATTCAAGCGTTTTTTTCGATTACTCTATACTAAAAAAACCAATATTTTGTTATGCCCCTGACCAGGAACTCTTTGCAGAAAAACGAGGGATGTATATTAACCCAAAGGATATATTTAGTGAAGATTTTTACTTTACCAATGAAGAAGAACTCATTGAAGCAATAAATAACTATGATATGAATCGTCCTGTTTTTGATACTATAAAAATTAAGGATAATTTTGTTGAGGTCGCAGGAGGTTCAACAGGTTTGTTTATTGATGAATTGGTTTCTAGAATCAAGAATTTTGGAATTGAACTTTAAATACCAGCAATCAATTGTTGGATTAGGCTAATCATTGCTAAGAATTGAAGGAGAATATTGTGTTTGATAATCAAATTATTTTGGTCACAGGTGGTACAGGCTCATTCGGTCATCGTTTTATTGCAATGACATTAAAGAAATACAATCCAAAAAAAATAATAGTATACTCTCGTGACGAGATGAAGCAATGGGAAATGGCAAAGTTATATGAAGGTGAGAAAAGAATTAGGTTTTTTATTGGAGATGTAAGAGATAGGGAAAGACTTAGTCGGGCGTTGGACGGAGTGAACTATGTTGTTCACGCTGCAGCCACAAAAATTGTTCCGACAGCTGAGTACAATCCCTTTGAATGTGTGAAAACCAATATTATTGGGGCTATGAATGTAATTGATGCTTCCATTGACCACAATGTAAAGCGTGTCGTTGCACTTAGTACTGACAAGGCAAGCAATCCAATTAATTTGTATGGAGCTACAAAGCTTGCAAGTGACAAGTTGTTTATTGCTGGTAATTCTTACTCTGGAGAACATAACACAAAATTCTCTGTAGTAAGGTATGGCAATGTGATGGGAAGTCGAGGTTCGGTGATTCCGTTTTTCAGATCCTTGAATAAGGCAGAGGCAGTTCCGATTACCGATGAAAGAATGACAAGATTCATGATCACCCTAGAACAAGGTGTAGAGTTGGTATGGCATGCATTCAATGATATGGTTGGTGGTGAGATCTATGTAAAGAAAATTCCTTCGATGAAAATTGTCGATATAGCAAAGGCTATTTACCCGGATTTAAAAATGAAAATTGTAGGGATAAGGCCAGGAGAGAAACTTCATGAGCAGATGATTTCAACTGAGGATGCTAGATTTACCTATGAGTATGATTCATATTATAAAATTCTTCCTGCAATTCATAAATGGGCGTCAGATATTAATAGGATAGGTGATGGTAAAAAATGTGCCGAGGATTTTTCCTATGCGAGCGATACAAATAGCGAATGGATGAGTATTGAAGAACTAAAAAAGTGGATGGAATCCGAGTATGAAAGTCAGGACTAGTCTATGAAAAATTTTATACCATACGGTCGACAAAATATTAACGAGGAAGACAAAAAAGCTGTACTAAGTGTATTGGATAGTGATTTTTTAACACAGGGTCCCAAAGTATCTGAGTTTGAAGAACGACTATGTGAATACACTGGAGCAAAATATTGTGTTGCGGTAGCAAATGGGACCGCAGCATTACATCTTGCGGTCTTGTCATTAGATCTTCAAGATGGTTCGGAAGGAATGACAACTCCGAATACATTCTCTGCCTCTGCGAATTGCATGCGATATAACAATATGGATGTTAGATTTGCAGATATTGACAATAAAACATATAATATCTCAATTGAAGGAATAAAGAAAAATTTTACTGATAATACTCGATTGATTATTCCAGTGCATTTTGCCGGTCAACCCTGTGATATGGCTGGTATCCATGAGATTGCATCTGAAAGGGGAATCAAGATTATTGAGGATGCTTCTCATGCGATAGGTGGACGATATTCAAATAATAAAAGGATTGGAAGTTGCTGCTATTCTGATCTGACAACATTTTCATTCCATCCAGTAAAAACCATGACTACAGGAGAAGGAGGAGCAATCACAACCAATAATCCTGAATTGTATCATCGTCTTATACTGTTAAGGAGCCATGGAATAACTAAAGTGCCCGAAGAACTTAGTAACAATACCGGACCTTGGTATTATGAAATGAAAATGCTAGGTTTCAACTATCGATTAACTGATATCCAAGCTGCTCTTGGCATATCTCAACTTAATAGATTAGATGATTTTGTCGAACATAGGAGGCAGTTGGTTAAAAAGTATAATGACGCCTTTGAAGAGATTCCTTGGTTAACAGTACCTTTCGAACGTCCAGAAGTCTATAGTGCGTTCCATCTTTATGTTATAGGAATTGATTATAGAAAGATTGGAAAATCAAGAAGTGAAGTAATGAAGTTATTATCTGACGATAATATTGGCACTCAAGTTCATTATATACCTGTCTATAGGCTCCCTTACTATGAGGATCTATATCATTTCGACCCAGAAGCTTTCGCAAATACAGAGAAATATTATGCTTCCTGTTTAAGCATACCTTTATATCCATCGATGTCGGAAAAACAACAACAATATGTCATTAAGAAAATAATCGCATTAAATTCATAAGGAAGAAAGTGAATGATTGCAATAATTCCAGCTAGAGGTGGATCAAAAAGAATCCCTGGGAAAAATATTAAAGAGTTTTGTGGTAAGCCAATGATTTCTCATGCCATTTCCAATTCTTTAAATTCCGAAGTATTCAGAAAGGTATATGTTTCCACGGATGATGATGTGATTGCAGATGTGAGTCTGCAGTCGGGAGCAGAAATCGCACGAATTCGACCGAAAGAAATTTCCGATGATTTTACTCCTGTAAGCAGTGTGATTGCTGAAGAGATTAAGTTTATTAAACCAGAAGACGAATGGGTTGTTTTGATCTATGCCACATCACCATTGCTAAAGCCAAGATTTTTAATTGATGCTGCAGAAGAGATAAAAAGGCTTAGTGATGATATAGAGTTTATGATTTCTATTGGCAAATACTCCGGAGTATTCGAAAGAATATTATTTAAAGATGATCAAGATTTGTTAAAGATGAATGAGCCTAAACATAACTTTTCTAGAACTCAAGATCTAACTAATATTTATTTCGATGCTGGTCAATTTGTTTTCGGAAGAAGAGATTCCTGGTCTTCGCATAAATCTATTTGGGAGTGTTCAATAAAGGGGTTTTTGTTACCGTCACATATAACGGTTGATATTGATGAGCCTAGGGATTGGGAGTATGCCTCTAAGATAATGGAAAATTATAAAGATGACATTTAGAAGCAAATTTGTGAGAAGAGGAATCAGGAAAATCATTTCTGTTATGCGTTATTGGAAGAATAATGGTATTTCCAATGGAATCCTCAATATTATGTTTGCACGTCCAATAACGTTAGTTAATAATAAATGTTTTTGGGAAGCTAAAAACATAATGGAAGTATCTAAAGGTTTGAGAACTCTTCCTCGTAATAATTTATATTATGATTTGCTATCGGATATTTATATTGAGCTTGCAGACTTTACATCAGCTAAGCTTGCATTGGATAGACTTGATGTTAGATCTTTATCTCTTGATTTGATGAGAAAATATACGATTAAAGAAGGCATAATCAAGAAACATGAAAATGGGCTTATAGATCAACTTCACTATTTAGAAAGCCGTTTATTATTTCATGATAATTTTTATGATGCAATCATTCTATATCACTATCTAGAAACCTATTTACAGGTAAATTCAGTCGTAGTTATTTTAAATAAAATAAGATACTTTTTAGAGTTATCTCAAAATAATAGACGGATCAACGATTTAATCGTTCAATATCTCTATAATATAAATCATTTTGACGAAGTGATTTGGATGATGGAAAACTATAACATCTCTCCAAATCGCAAATGGAACTTGTTACTCCAAATACATTGGGCAAACAATGATGTAGAGGAGGTGAACGAGATATTTTCTAAGGCTTTTTCCAATAAGAGGACCTTGAATAATACTACTTATTCACTACTGATCAGTATGTATAAATATTTGCCTGATGGTACCCATTTTATTGACGAGCTACGTGATTATTTTACCCAAAAATCAAAATCAAAGAGTAGATACAGTTTAGCTTGGGCCAACACCTGTAATACATTGGGATTCTATGACTTGGCGATTGACTTACTCCAAGGAAATGAAGATATCCATTTTGGAAATCCTTTTTTCTACGCAAGTCTTGCTCATGCCTATTTCTATTTGGAAGATTACACTAAAGCTAAAGAATATTGCTATAAAGTTTTGCAAAAATCATATGTTGTTCATGGGGTGTGGTCAATTTTGGGGCTTATTCAATGTAGTGAAGGTAAATCTGGGATTGATAAATTTATCGAATTGAGTGAAAGAAAAGTAAATGAAACAGAAAAGTATAGCTATCAGCCTTTTGATAACAGAAGAAATTATTATGATGTGAGTCATGGGCAAGCCTTGATGATGCAAAATGAGTATTTTCGTGGGAAGAAAATGAAATTTGAAAAGGAGACTTGTAGATTTCTAGAGGTGAATTTCCCTAAACAATATATATTGTTTAAGAATGACTATGACCCGATACCCAGTAATATTGAGTCAATACTTGTTCTTGGTGAGGATGGAGTGTCAGATGAAATACGTTGGGCACAATCTTATCTCAATATTCCAAAAACGATTAAAAAAGTAAAGATTCTATGTGAACCAAGACTTAAGGATCTGTTTTCTAGATCTTTTCCAGATTTTGAGTTCGAACCTGTTGAAAGGCGATGGCCAACTCTTCCTTCTCCTGTATTCAATTCTCATCGACATGGGGTACCCAATCAAGATCTTGCTCGAGTAGTTAACAATGAAAACTACGAACAATTTTCCAATTATGATCTTATTTGTTTTCAACAAGAACTAACCTTGATTGATTGGAAAAAAAACCAAATGGCGGATACTGGAAAATATCTGTACCCTTGTAAAGAGAGAAGTGAATTCTGGAAAGAAAGAATAGATGTCCATTATAGAGGGAAATATAAGGTTGGAATTCTCTGGAGATCAATGCTGCAAAACAATAAGAGGAACCGTCATTATTTGGATATTGAAGATATGATTCCTTTGACAACAGTAGTTGGATGTCAGTTATTCTCTTTACAACATGATATCAACAGTAGAGAATTAGAAGTATGTATTGCGAACAGTATTGTGCACTTCGAAGAAATTGATTTCAAAGATGATTTTTCGGAGGTTGCGGCATTGGTTGAAAATCTAGACTGCGTTATTGGAATTTCTTCATCTTCGTTTGAAATTGCTTCCGCACTAGGTGTTGAATGCTTCCTGCTGGGAATAACTCCCGAAGCGTTATATTTGAGAGCAGATAGTATCGAAGATGTTTACGATAGATTTTCTTGGAATTCCACAGTGATCCCACCTGACGACGATTCCTATTTTCAGATGGATAAAGAAAAAAGAGTCAAGCATGTGATTGAAAAGGCCAAAACATTATTGGAAGTGAAGGTTCGTCATAAAGTGCTAAGCAGAAAATGAAAGAGGGGATATTTACAGATGAAGAAAAACCTAAAAATTGGATTGAAACTCTGGTCGATAAATCACGAATATCTCGATGAAGCTTTAGAACTATATAAGGAAGGAGTATATCAATATATTGAACTTTATGTTGTTCCTGGATCTCTGAATACGTATAGAAATCTTTGGAAACAACCAAAGCAACTTGGAGTTCCGTTCATAATTCATGCACCTCATACCAGAGGAGGCCTAAACTTAGCAAGGCAAGACCAAGAAGAGGAAAATTTTAAGCTAATTAAAGAGACATACGAATTTACTGAACTTGTAGATCCTTCTTTTATCATTTTCCATGCCGGAACAAATGGAAGTGAGGAAGAAACCGCAAGGCAATTAGTAAGGAATTACAGAAATAACATAGTTATTGAAAATAAACCTTATAATGCATTGGATGGCGGATTAATATGCAACGGTTATAAACCTTCTCTGATTGACAAGATCATGAGACTTGCCCGAGTTGGATTTTGTTTTGACTTTGGACATGCAATTTGTGCTGCCAATTCATTGGAGCAGGAATATTTTTATTTCCTTCAATCTTTTAATGAACTAGGACCATCCCTGTATCATCTTACCGATGGAGACGCTCATGGCAAATATGATCAACATTTACATTTTGGAGAAGGTGACTATGAAATTGAGAAAATATTATCTTTGGTACCTGAGGGTGCGATGATAACTCTTGAAACAAAAAAAAATAGCAAAGATAACTTAGATGATTTCGTTAAGGATGTGAGTTTCATTCGTGATGTTTGTAGGTAATATATTAATAACTAGTATCAATAATAAAATTCCACTTATCAAGGCAGTAAAAAATGCCGCACACAGAATATCCGATGAAATTCAAGTTTGGGGTGCTGATATAAGAGAAGTTCAAGGTAGAGATTATGTTGATAAGTTCTGGAGAATGCCTGTTCTGGATGAAATGTCTCTACCATTGATAATAGAATTTTGTAAAGAGCATCTTATTAGAATAATCATACCGACAAGGGATGGAGAATTGACTTATTGGTCAAAAAATAGAGAAGTTTTTCTTAGACAAGAGATATTTGTCATGGTATCATCACTAGATTCTATCAGAATGACAATTGATAAGAAGACCTTCTCAGATTTTCTATTAAAGAATCATTTTAATGCAATTCCAACCTATTTGAAAATTGAAGATACCCCTGCTCCAAGGATTGTTGTAAAGGAACGTTTCGGCGCTGGTTCAAATAATATTGGCTTGAATCTTGACAGAGCACAAGCACGAGCCTTCTATGGTTCATTGAATTGCCCAATAGTTCAACCTTATATACATGGGGAGGAGTATAGTGTCGACCTATATATAAATAGGGAAGGGACGCCTATTGGAGTGGTGATTAGAAAACGTGAGATAGTTATTAAAGGAGAATCAAAGGTTACCTACACTGTTGAAGATCCTGGTTTGGAAGAAGAGTGCATCCGATTAGCTAAGAGTATCGGATTTCTAGGTCATGTAATGTTCCAGGTACTTAAATCTGAATCAGGAGCATATTATTTCCTTGAATGTAATGCTCGATTCGGGGGAGCCTCCACTTTAAGCTTGTATGCCGGGTTAGATAGTTTCTACTGGTTGATCAATGAAGTAGATGGCAATAATGTGAATCCCTCTTGGTATCAAAAGAAGAAAGGAAAGATAATAATGGAACGCATCATTAATGATCAAGGCGCGAAAGAGGATCATTTCTACCATGATTCTTGTGTTTGATTTAGACGATACACTATACCCCGAAATTTCGTATGTATACAGTGGATTCCGAGCTGTGGCGGAATTTATTGAAGATAAATACAAAGTATCTGTGCGGGATACGTTGCCCTTCATGAAAAGCTATCTGACACAGTATGGTAGGGGGCATGTATTTAATGAATGTCTTTCGAACTATGATATAAATCCGACCCGCAAGGCAATAAATGAATTGATTCATGTATACAGATTTCATGATCCAACAATAAGGCTTCCAATAGAGTCGAGGCAATGCCTACAAAGATTTTCCCATTACGCAAAGTATGTAGTCACTGATGGAAATAAAGTTGTTCAGTTAAAAAAATTAAAAGCATTGGATTTATATGATACGTCATATTTTAAAAAATGTTATATTACGCATCGATATGGGAGATCACATGCCAAACCTTCTTCATATTGTTTTTGGGATATATGTAGGAATGAAGATGAGAAGCCTTGGAATGTAGTGTATATTGGTGACAATCCCAATAAAGATTTTGTTGGTATTAAACCTGAAGGATTTCGTACAATACGGATTTTGCAAGGGGAATACAAGGCTCTAGTGGTTGATGAAAGCATGGATGCGGACTGTACTGTTGGTTCTTTGAACGAGTTGACTGAAGATTTTCTCCGAAATTTTAAAATGAGGATGCATGAATGAGCAGAATATCTATTGGTGGGGTACAAATAGGCGAAGATAGTAAGACTTTCTTCATCGCGGAATTATCAGCAAATCATAATCAAAATTTTGATCTAGCAATTCGTACGATTGAAGCAATTGCGAAAACAGGAGCAGATGCAGTTAAACTGCAAACATATACTCCAGATACAATTACTATTAACTGCAAAAATGATTACTTTAAAATTAAACAAAACTCAGTTTGGGACGGCCAATATCTTTATGATCTTTATAGAAGTGCGTATACCCCGTGGGAATGGCAACCAAAATTAAAAGAATTTGCCGAAAGTTTGGGATTGATCTGTTTTTCTTCACCCTTTGACACCTCTGCTGTGGATTTCTTGGAAGAAATTGATGTGCCTGCATATAAAGTAGCTTCTTTTGAGATAACGGATACTCCCTTGATCAAGTATATTGCTGGAAAAGGTAAACCGGTGATCATATCAACCGGAATAGCAACAAAAGAGGACATAGAGAAAGCCATTGAGGCATGTCGTAGCATGGGCAACGAACAAATTGTTCTTCTCAAGTGTACATCAGGATATCCTTCGCCGTTAAAGGATTTAAACTTGAGTTTAATTCCAGATCTAAAGCAAAAGTATAATGTTGAAGTAGGTTTATCTGACCATACAATGGGAAATATTGTACCAATTGCTTCGGTCGCTCTCGGAGCCTCGGTCATTGAAAAACATGTAATTCTTGATAGAAAGCTCGGAGGTCCCGATTCATCCTTCTCTCTTGAACCTAATGAATTTAAAGAGATGGTCGAACAAATACGTTTGCTGGAAGATGCTCTTGGAAAATCGAGTTATGAATTAACTGAAAGAATGGTGAAGAGTCGGGAACATGCTCGGTCACTATTTGTAGTAGAAGATATTAAAAAGGGACAATTATTCTCTAAAGAGAATGTAAGGTCAATTAGGCCCGGTTATGGTATCCATCCTGAAATGATCGTGGATATATTGGGTAAAAAAGCAAGGGAAGATATTAAAAAAGGCACTCCTATGTTAATGGAATATGTGGAGGATGTTGGATTGTTATGAACTCCTATGCTTATTTGGATTGACAAACTTGTCTTACATAATTTGACTCTGGTAAATATTAATTGCATTTAGAGGAGTCCCATCAAACCTAATTTGGCCATTACTGATCACAATTGCCCGAGTACACACATCCCTCACAAAATTCATGTTGTGGGTGACCACCACCACTGCTTTGGCACTCGAAATGATCTCCTGGATCCTGTCGGCAGCCTTTTGGAAGAAATGGTAATCTCCTGTGGAAAGAGCTTCGTCGACGATCAAGATCTCTGGTTCGGTCGATGTTGCGATACTGAAGCCCAATCTTGCCTTCATGCCACTCGAATAGACTTTCACTGGAGAGTCTATGAATTCTCCGAGTTCAGAGAATTCCACAATGTCCGTATACATATCCTGAAGCCTTTGTTTGGGAATTCCTAGCAGTAAACCATTCAAGTAGATGTTGTCTACACCAGTCAATTGGGGGCTGAAGCCGGCACCAAAACCAAACAATTCGGTGGTTCTGCCTTTTACCGTCACAGTTCCTTCGTCAGGTTTCATGATTTGGCTCAAGGCCATGCAAAGAGTGGATTTCCCTGCTCCGTTATGGCCAATGATTCCCAGGATTTCACCTTTTGAAAGAGAAAAGGAGACCTTTCTCAACGCCCAGAAATCATGTTTGTTCACTTTGAATTTGATGCCTAGATTATCAACCCGCAACACCTCTTCATCAACGATTTCCGCTTCAGTTCGCTTGAAGTCCTGGAGGAGCTTCTTTTTCTTTGGTGCTGGTGTGGCAACCTTCTTCTCCTTGTAGGCTTTGCAGACCTCCCCTGGAGTTCCTCCTTGTACCACCAACCCTTTTTCCACCCAGATGGCATGGGTACAATGCTCCTCAACGAAATCGAGATCGTGTGAGACAAGGATCACCAGGCGTGCCGTCTTAAGAATCTCCTTCATCTTCTTGGAAGCCTTCTTCTTGAAATCCTCATCACCCGTGGTGAGTGCTTCATCCAACACCAATATGTCGGGTTGCAGCATCGCAGCCACGCTAAATCCCAACCTTGATTTCATCCCTTTCGAATAATGCTTGATCGGCTGGTCGATGAATTCCCCAATATCGGCGAAGTCGAGGATTTCATCCATCTGATGCGCGATCTCTTTTTTGGAGAAGCCCAACATCATTCCGTTGAGATACACATTCTCACGCCCGGTAAGTTCGGCATTGAATCCGGTTCCCAAGGAGAGTAGGGCAGAAACCATACCATTGACCTCGATGGAACCCTTGTCGGGGTACAGGATCTTGGCAATCACCCGACATAAAGTCGATTTTCCCGCTCCATTGGAACCAATGATTCCAATGGCTTCTCCTTCCGAGGCTTTCATGCTCACCGAGTTCAGAGCCCAGAATTCCTTCTTTTTTTTCCGCTTGCCTCGGACAAAATCGAACAGATAGGATTTGAGATCTTGCTTCTTGGCATTGGTGTGGAACTTCACACCCACGTCTTGCAGTTGAATCATGCTGCGACCTACAACACCTTGATGATCTTGTGTTCATGCTTCTGGTAATATCCAATCGCCAATAAGACAAAGAATAGTGATGCAAGGCCCAGGACCGCCAGCTTCAGCACATGGGGAGAACGATTGTGGAGAATGATATTCCTATATCCATCCAATAATGCCGTCAGAGGATTGATCGAGGAGATCCAAGAATACTTGTCGGGAATCATGGAAGTGGTCCAAATGACAGGAGAACCGTAGCGCAACAGTTTCACCACATGTCCGGTCAAATTCTCGATATCCCTGAAGAACACACTCACATATCCGATCACAAGTGAGATCGCAAGCAGAAGGAGGAAGTGCACAAGCACCACGAACGGCAACCAGAGGATCATGATCCCCGGGACAATCTTCAACACCACAAGGAATATCGCGATCACCACGAGACCGAACGCAAAATTGATCAATTGCGACAGACTCGTTCCAATTGCGAAGATAGCCTTGGGCAAATACACCTGTGAAATGATGCCAGCCTTGCTGGTGATCGACTTGGCTGAAATGGACATGGTGGAGGAGATGCTGCGGAAGACAACCAACCCGACCACCAGGAACTCTCCATAACCGTCGCCACCCCGTCCCAAAACTATCACGACAAGGAAGTAGTACACCAAGACGTCCAGAAGAGGATCCAACATCCACCAGATGTATCCTAGGAAACTGTTCCTATGCTGGGCCTTGAGACCTGAAGTCACCAAATAGCCCAGTAGATCTTTTCTTCTCAATATTTCTTTCAA
>CAYZJV010000013.1:0-1059 GCA_964478945.1 uncultured Spirochaetaceae bacterium
CTATTTATAAACTTTAATTTCATGCGAGGAGTGACGAGATGATAAAACCGAAAGGGTCCTGGGTTGCGATACCGACGCCGTTCAATGACGATGGTACGATTGATTTCGGAGGGTTCCAAACCTTGATCGACTTCCATGCCTCCCACGGCACATCGATGCTGTTGGTCATGGGTTCCGCTGGAGAGGTCTCCCTGCTCTCCTATGAAGAGAGGAAAGCGATCGTCACCAATGTATCCGCTTTGGCGAAGGGAAAACTTCCGGTGTTCTTCGGCAGCTCCCTACCTACCACCGAACAGACGGTCGAATTCGCTCGTTTCGCTGAAGCCGAAGGGGCCGATGGTTTGGTCTTCACCGCTCCTCCCTATCTTCTGCTCACCCAGACAGCACTGTACCAGTTCCTCAGGACCGCGATGGGGGCGGTTTCCATTCCCGTGGGTATCTACAACAATCCCACGAGGGTTGTGGTGAACATCAATCCGGAGACGATCGAGAAGCTTTCCAAGGAATTCCCCCATTTCGTGGCCGACAAGGAAGCGGTTCCCAGTGTGCAGCAATTGGCCGAGGTAAAACGTCGGGTCGGCGATTCGTTGAGTATCCTTTGTTGTGATTTCCCCAAATATTCGATTCTACTTCCCACCTTGGCTTTGGGTGGTGATGGTGCCGCGAACATCGGGGGGAACGTGATTCCGGCAGAGATGGCCGAGATGTCCAAGCCTTGGGATTCGATCGAGCAGGTTGCCCTTTCGCGTGAGTTGTTCTTCCATTACTACCCTCTGACATCGATGCTCTACACCTTCAGCAATCCTGTGATGATCAAGCCCGCGCTCGATTATTTGGGGCTTCCCGGGGGCAAGCTTAGGGCTCCGAATCCCAATCTCGAGGGCAAGAAGTTGCAGGAGCTCAAGGATATCATCGATGAGTTCGGTTTGCGTGAAAAATATGGAGTCAGGTAGGTACAGAATGGAAGACAAGATGTTGCGAATATTGAACTTGGTGAAGGATGACAATGTGAAGGAACATATCGTGGGGTTCGTTGAAAGCAACGGATGGAACCGAGCG
>CAYZJV010000013.1:1159-28088 GCA_964478945.1 uncultured Spirochaetaceae bacterium
ACGGAAGCTTGAATCAATAACCAAGGAAAAAGGAAGGTAAGTATGGACAAGATCAAGAAAACTGTCGTACTGGTGCTCATGGTGGCTCTCCTATTGTCGATGGGGACGCTCGGTGCGCAAGGACAGACCGAGGGTGTGAAGAGCGAGGATCCGAAGTTCCTCTCTATCGCAGGTGGATCGGTTGGTGGAGGCTGGTATGTCCTCTGTGGTGTGATTGCGGAGTTCCTCACTCCCGTGTTCCCGGATACCAACATCAAGGTCGCGACCGGTGGTAGCGTTTCGAATCCATCGAGTGTATCGGCTGGAAAGGTCGAGGTTGCGATGACCCAGGACAATATCTACGCCGATGCTCTAGCGGGAAGTGGTCCTTATGCCGCCGATGGTGTGGTGAAGGATCTCACGGGGATGCTGAGACTTGGTGAGATCTACATGTCGATCTTCCTTGTCGAGGAGAATTCCAAGTACGAATCGATCCAACAGATCATCGACAACAAGATGCCCATCAGGATCGTGACCGCTGTGCAGGGTGCGTCTCCTTCATTGGCTACCGACCGTGTGCTCGAGGCCTATGGGGTGTCGGCTGCGAAGATCAAGGAATGGGGAGGAAGTGTCTCCTACGTGTCGTATGCGGAAGCGACTTCCTTAATGAAGGATGGACATGCCGATGCCTACTGTGGTCCGATCATGCCCGCTACGTTGGAGTTGGCCGTTTCGAAGGATCTCAAGCCGCTTCCACTCGATGGGAATATCATCGACAAGTTGCACGATACCTACAAGTATGGTATTTCAACAGTACCTGGTGGGAAGTATGATTTCATCAAGGAGGACTTGAGGGTCATTACCGAGAATCCGATCCTCGTCGTCTCATCCAAGCTCAGTGACGATGTGGTCTACCGCATCACCAAGGCGATCTGTGAGAACGATGACAAGGTGCGTGCATCAACGACCACCTATGCGACATGGACTCCCGAATTGGCTCCACAGCTCGATGGTGGACCGATTCATCCGGGTGCGATGCAATACTATCGTGAGATGGGATGGGTTAAGTAAGTATCATGGAAAAAGCGACGACTTTACAAGACAGGATTCTCTACGGTGTGCTGTTCCTCCTTTCGACGACGCTGGTGGTATTCCACCTCTATACCGCGGCGTTCGGAAGTGTGGTCACCCAGTTGCAGCGGAGTTTCCACCTGCTGCTCACCGGTTCCATCGGATTTCTGCTCTACCCCTTGGCGGGTAAGCAGAAGAAGGCCAAGTGGTACGATTACCTCTTCTTCATTGCCGGTTTCATCTCTTTGGGCTACATCGCGATCAATTACAATGAGATCGCATTGAGGAAATCGATGACCTCCCCGCTTTCTACTTTGGATTACTTCATGGGAGGTTTGGTACTCGTTCTCTTGTTGGAGCTCGCCAGGCGCGCTGTCGGTATCGTCATGTCGCTCATTGCGGCGGTGGGACTTCTCTATGCCTATTTCGGGCCTTATATGCCTGGAATTCTGGCCCACAGGGGGGTCTCGCTCCGTGATATCATCGATTACCAGACTTGGGGTCTCGATGGTGTCTACTCGATTCCCTTGAGCATTTCGGCCACGTACATTGTGCTGTTCGTCATTCTCGGTACGATGCTGGAATACATCAAGAGCGGGGATACCATCATGGACCTCGGAAAATTGGCCGCCGGTCGCTATCGTGGCGGTCCGGCCAAGGTCGCGTGCATCACCAGTGCTTTCTTCGGTTCGATTTCGGGAAGCGCGGCAGCGAATGTCTATGCGACCGGAAGTTTCACCATTCCGATGATGAAGCGTATCGGTTACAAGAAGCATGTGGCCGGAGCGATCGAGGCCGTCGCCTCGACCGGAGGGCAGATCATGCCTCCTGTCATGGGAGCTGCTGCGTTCCTTATGGCAGAACTCATCGGCATTCCCTATATCGAGATCTGCAAAGTCGCGTTGATGCCGGCCGTGTTTTTCTATCTTGGTCTGATCATCGTGCTCGACTTCGAGGCTGCAAAGTTGGGTATCTCGGGATTGGATCAAAGTGAGTTGCCCAAGTTCAGCGAGATCGCGGGCAAGCTCTACCTCCTCTCTCCGATCGTATCGTTGGTGGTGTTCCTCGTACTCGGATTTTCTCCCTATATGGCTTCGTTCTATTCGATTCTGATCAGTATCGTGTTGGCGATCATCAACAGCGATGTGAAGCTCGATAGGAAGACCATCTATGATATCATCGTGACCAGTGGAAAACGTGCCACGATGATTGCCATCGCGTGTGCCGCGGCAGGCATTATCATCGGTGTGATCACACTCACCGGGTTCGGTCTTTCCCTTTCTTCCCTGATACTCAGTCTTTCGGGTGGTAAGATTGTTCCCGCCTTGTTGTTGATGATGGTAACCTGCATCATCATGGGTACCGGTACTCCCACCACCGTAGCCTATATTCTGGTGGCGACGTTGGGTGTGCCTGTAATGCAGAATCTCGGTTTGCCGCTGATCGCGAGCCATTTGTTCGTGTTCTACTTCGCGGTGATTTCGATGATCACTCCGCCGGTGGCGATCGCGGCGTTCGCAGCAGCGGAGATCGCGGACGAGGATCCCATCAAGGTGGGTATCGCGGCGGTGCGCATCGCGGTGATCATCTATGCGATTCCATTCATATTCCTCTTCGATCCAACCTTGTTGCTCCAAGGTGCCTTCGTAGAGACGATCTTCAGGTTCGTTTCCATCACTGCCGGTATCATACTGGTGTCGGGAGGGACGACAAAGTGGTTCTTCAGGAAGTTGAGGATCCATGAGGATGTGATTCTGTTCGTGCTTGGGATAGCGGGTCTCGTGCCTTTCGTATACAGCAATATCGTGGCAATCGTGGTGGTTGTGGTTGCAATCATATTGCATAGAGTCCGAGTTCGTGCGAAAAATATAGCTGTACTACAGTGAAGAAACCATGACAAAGATGCCTATGAAAAAATTGATCGGTTCAGTGATAAAACACAACAGGGAACAGTGCGGGTTCAGTCTCAAGGTCTTGGCCGAGAAGACGAACCTCTCTCCAAGCTACATCTCGCAGATCGAGAATGGGAAGGTTTCGCCTTCCCTCTCGACTTTGGTGAAGATCGCCGACATTCTCGGAACCACCATCCAGGGATTGTTCGAGGAGGTTTTCCATCAGGATGAGAATCCTGTGATACGCAAGGGGGACAGGCGTCTCGCATCCTCTCTGGACGAGGGGATCAAGATATCGTTCGCCACCAACAGTGTATTGTCGAAAATCATGGAGGTCGCTGTGGTCAAGCTCCAAGTCGGTGCCCAGACGGGCGACAATGCCTCCTCCTACAAGCGTTTCGGTTCCCAGGTCATGTATGTCACCAAGGGCAAGGTCGAGGCAAGACTCAAGGACAACACCTATATCCTTGAGAAGGGCGACTCTTTGAATATGAACTCGGACGATCCCCACTCGGTGCGGAATATCCACACCAATGTCAGCGAGGTCATCTTCTTTGTCGTTCCGCACCATTGAGAGGTATCCATCATGCGCCATGTGATCATTGGAGGGAATGCCGCCGGTATGAGTGTGGCAGCGAAACTCAAGCGCAGCGCACCGGACGATACGGTGGTGGTCTACGAAAAGTCCAAGATCGTCTCCTTCGGTTCGTGTGGTCTCCCCTACTATGTGGGAGGGTATTTCAACGACCATACCAGGATGTTCAGTCGTTCTCCCGAGGCGTTCATCAAGGGTGGTATCGATCTGAGGCTCGACCATGAGGTCGTTGGTCTCGATACCGATAGGAAGGAGTTGACTGTCCTTGATGCGAAAAAGGATACCTTCATCGATTCCTACGATACCCTCGTGGTGGCAACCGGTGCCACCGCCATCATTCCTCCACTCGAGGGGATTGAACTGTCCAACACCTTCACGCTTCGCACTCTGCAGGATGGCGATGCCATCAGGCGTGCGATCGATGCAACCGGGCCCCATGCGGTGGTGGTCGGTGGTGGATTCATAGGACTTGAGATTGTCGAGGCGTTGAAGAAGCAGGGCAAGGAGGTTCGTCTCATCGAGCTTGAGGATAGGTTGCTCAAGCCTGCGGTTGGAAAGGAGGTTTCTGACCTTATCCTCCAGGAATTGCTTGAACAAGAGGTGCAGGTCTCACTCGGAGAGCGGGTGATCCGTTTCGAAGGCAACCATGTGGTGAAAACGGTAGTCACGGACAAGGGTTCCTATCCTGCCGATATGGTGGTGCTTTCGATCGGCATCAGGCCCCAGACGGGCTTTTTGAAGGATGCTGGTATCGGGATGCTGAGAAATGGTGCGATCATCGTCGATGAAACAGGGAAGAGTTCGATCGAGGATGTCTATGCGGTGGGTGACTGCGCAGCCGTACGTCAGATGAACTCCGAAAAGGTGCTCTACTCTCCACTTGCCACCAGTGCCAACAAGTTGGGCCGGGTGGTGGGTGAAATCCTTGGCGGTGGTGCACGTTCCTACCCCGGCTCTCTCAACAGTGCCTGTGTGAAGGTGTTTGAACTGGAGGTTGCCAGAACCGGTACGACCGATGTGGATTCGGATTCGACCGATGCGGTGGTCATCAAGGACAAGAACCAGACGTCCTATTATCCTGGGCAGGAGGATATCCTGCTGAAGTTGGTCTTTGACAAGGGGAGCAAGAGGATACTGGGTGCCGAGATCGCCGGGAAGAATGGAGCCGCCCTTCGTATCGATGCGATTGCGATGGCGATCCAACTCAGAGGTACTGTCGAGGATCTTGCCATGGCCGACTTCTGCTATGCTCCACCGTTCGCACGCACGTGGGATGTGATGAACATCGCTGGGAATGTGGCTTCGGGGTAAACACCACGGTATGGTGAATTGTATGGGCTGCTGCAGATGATGTGATCTGCAACAGCCCAATTTTCAGGAGGACTCAGCCGAGCAGCGCCGCCCATTCCTGCGTGGTGAAGGGGATATCGCAACCGATGTCGGTGAGCAGAGTCGTACCTATATACTTGGCCCTCACCTCTTTGGTTGCCCGGCAGATGATGTGTGCCAGATCGTGCTCCACACCGAGAGCATCGAAGGTGGTGGGCAATCCGATTCCTTCCATCATAGCTACGAGCGCTTCGGTGTTCGGCAACATGGTGTCCACGAGGGCGACGATTTCATTCCAATGCAATAGTATGTTCGCAAGTCTCTGTCGGTGGGCAATGGGATCGTAGCGTTGCTCGGCTCGAGCCTGGCGACCCATCACTTCACCCCCCATACCGAACCATTGTTCGAGTTGTGCGAACCATGTGTCCAGATCGATGGCGTGATACTCGTGGATGGCTTGTTCCTCATCGGGAAGCTCCATTGAGGCGATCGCTCTCCACAATTTCATGGCGAATACGGTGCCTACTGAAACCTGATGTCCATGGAGATGGGGATGGTAGCCGTGTTCGATCGCATGCATGTCCAGCAGGTGCGACACGTAGTGTTCGACTCCCGATGCGGGTCTGGAGACTTGGGCATAGGTGGCGGCAATGCCTGCGATCACCAACCCTTCGAACACCGCTTCGATGGTGTGGGCTTCCCTCTCGAGAATCCTAGGGGCAGCGGACATGCAGCGTTCGAGTGCTTCGGCCATCAGCTGTGCCACTACCGGGCAATGGTATTCTCCGTTCACCAGAAGCGAGACTTTCCATTCGAGGAGGCTGATGTACTTGCTGGCCATATCGCCAACACCTGCGGTCAATAGTGCGTCCGGGGCCTCCTGTAGGATGGCGGTATCGGCGATGATCACTTGTGGACAGAGTGTGTGGATCGTGGTTTTGAGTTGTCCCCGTACCATGGAGGAACTCGATGAGGCGTAGCCATCCATCGAGGGTGCGGTGGCGGCAATCCAGTAGTGGCGACCGGTGACATGCGCCACCACTTTCCCGATATCGTTCACTGTTCCCGAACCCACTCCGAGCACCAGGTCGCACGAAGGAGGAAAGTGGAGGATCGCCTCCCCCACCGCCTTCTCATCGGGTTCCAATCCATCACGGTCGTATGCATGGGTTGTGCAGGTGATGCCGTGTGCTTCACATAGGGTTTCGATCCGTGCTCCCGCTATGGAATGTGTCGTTCGATCGGCAAGGAGGTAGACATGGGTATATCCATATTCCTTTATGAGGGTTCCCAGTTCGGAAAGTGCCCCTTGATGCATCACCAGTCGTTCGAGTTCGATCACATGGCGCGTGCCACATTCACAATCGAACGCACCTTTGGCGATCAGCGAGTCCACTTTGTGTGCTGCCATGTCATTTCTCCTTCTCCATGGTGTACACGGTTTTGGAAATGATCGCAAGGTTACCGGGAGGGACGTCGGGAAGAATCGATTCATGGCTCGGGCTGACCACCAGATGGGGGCCCAGTGCTTCGGTCAATCGGTTGACTTCGGCGATGATTTCCCGTTCCGTACCAAGCCTGAGCAGTTGTTGGGTGTCGATTCCTCCGATGAAGGCGATTTGGTCCTTGAATCGCTTGAGGGTAGCGGTGTCCATCCATGCGGCTTTCGTTTGCACAGGGTGGATCGCATCGACTCCCATGGCTATAAATTGCGGCAACAGCGCGGATATGGAACCACAGGAGTGCAACACCACCTTGAGTCCAAAGGAGGTGGCCACTTCGATCAATTGCGACATGTAGGGTTGTAAGAATTCATCGAACATTCCCGGGCTCACAAGCGTGCTGATCTGTGATCCCAGATCGTTGCCGAAGAAGTAGGCATCGAGTTCGTCCCCCACTTCAGCAAAGAATTTCCTGTTCGCTTCACAGTAGAAGTCGATCAAACGTTGTGTCAACGCGTGGATGAATTGGGGACGTTCATACATCGAGATGAAGTATTCCTCCATTCCCATGAAGGCCGATATGTCGTGGAAGAAGGGTGCCCACATGCCTCCCAAACGGAATCTGTCCCCACATTCAGTGAGGGTGTTCACGATGGGGCCGAAGTCGGCTTGTTGTGGATCGGGCCAGTCGAGGGCATCGAGATCCTTCTCGGTGCGACATTCCTTGCATTTGCCTTCCCATCCATCGAATACCGTCCATCCTGTGGCGGTACGGGCATAGGCGCTGTCGGCGGGGACCCAGAACAACTCATCCTTCAACAGTCGTCTCACCTCTTCGAGCTTCTGTTTCCCGAAATGGCTGCAGATGCCGGCAACCGAGGTTTCATTGGGATTCCCCATCCAGAATCCGGGACGATCGATTGTTTCGTTGCGTTCCAATATGTGGGTGATCCGTTCTCGGCTGGTCATTGGTATACACACTCCTTGGCTGCGTTCGAATACAGTTCCAGTCGGTCACGATCCAGATGGAAGAAGTGGTCCGAAGCACTCATAATGTACCCTCCATCTATACCGTATCCGGCGAACTTCTTGCGCACCTCTTCGACAATCTGGTCATCGGTGCCTGGCAATACGGTCAACTGGTCGATTCCACCGATGAGGATTTTCTCCTTACCGAGGGTACGGCGTACCATTTCCATATCCTTGTCGGCTATATCGCCTCCGATTTCGATGGGGGACAAGGTTTCCGATGCATCACAACCATTCTCCATGATCGAGTCCAGGATTTTGGTCATGCCTCCACAAGTGTGGTAGACCACCTTGTAGTCCAATGCATGCAGTGCGTCGTGCATCCGCTTGTCGTAGGGAAGGCAGAATTCCCTGTGCATCGTGGGCGAGATGATCGTGTTGGACGAGGCGCCTCCCCCGGTTTCCACCAGATCGATCGGCAGTCCCTTGAGGTTCTTCTCGATGTATTCGAATTTTTGCTGCAAAAGGGTTTCAAGTAGCTCATGTACCCATTCGGGATTATCGAAGGTAGCCATGATGAGTTTCTCGATTCCCACCAGTTCGGCCGCATCCTGCCAACATCCTCCTTGGTACCCCCAGATGAAGGTCCGCATGATGCCGCCGTCGCCCAATTCCTCCCGCTTGTTGAGAAACAGATCCCGTCTGAATGTCGGTATCGGGCGGTACTTGCGCAGCAATTCGATATCTTGTTCGCGCTTGATCATCGGTTCGAGTACCCATGAGGTCATTTCATTTATACCATGGACGTAAGTGAGATTTCCCTCCGGGGTCTCGACGGTGTACTCGATCCGTTTCCCATCATCGATCGGAGTCTCTTTCGCCGAGACTTTCCACTGTCCATTCGTCTCGTCGGTGATTTCGTAACAGGTGATGGCGGCATCGAGGCCAACGGCCTTGAAGGCTTCCACATCGCTCATCCCACCCATTTGGGTGTGCAGATGGTAGGGTTGCCACTGATGTAGTGTCGCTGGCACTCGATCGGGCTTTTCTCCTGCGATTGCCAATAGCATGCGTTCTCTTGAATTCATGGTCTCTCCTATTTGATGCTGCCCATGGTCAGCCCTTCGATATAATGTTTCTTTGTGAAGGCGTAGAGGATCAGGATGGGAACGGTTCCTATCAAGAGTCCTGCGAAGCCTTGTCCCAGTGGTGTGGCTTTGGTAGCCATCGGTCCCACATTGAATATGTACATCACCTTCACCATGATGGTGAGCATTTCCGATTTCTGCAAGAACAGCAGTCCCACCAGTAGATCGGTCCATACCGCGGTGAAGTTGAAGATCATCACGGTAACCGAGACTCCTTTCGACAATGGGAACACGATGTGCAACAGTGTACCCAGGTGTCCCAATCCGTCTATCCTGCCGGCTTCCAGCAATTCTTTCGAGAATTCATCGAAGAAGTTTCTGAAGAGGAAGATCGAGAACGGTAATCTGATTCCCACGAAGATGATCAGGGCCCCCCAGTAGGTGTTGTTCAATCGTAGATCCCGGTATTGCAGGAACAGGGGCAGACAGATCAGCACGATCGATATGTAGATCATCACGTAGGAAAATTGATAGAAGAAGTTGCGTAGCGGGAACTTGAGCAAGGAATAGGCATACCCCGCCAATCCTCCCAGGACGATGGTGATCGCACAGGTTACCGCAGCGAGCAGAAGACTGTTGCGGAGTGCCAGGTTCAATCCTGTTTCCCACGCCGACTGGAAGTTGTAGAGGGTGAATGATTCGGGCAGGCGCAACAAGCCTCTGGCGATGTCGGCTCCTTCCCTGAACGGGGTGATCAGGATCACCACCAAAAAGAGGAGTATCGTGATCGAATAGATGATCATCGGAATTTGCATGAGTAGTCTGAAGGGAGATATTTTTCGATCGTTCATCTGGGCACCTACCTGTTCCTTCGTTTTTCCAGACGCTTGGTGGAAAAGAGGTAATAACTGATCATGAGGATGCTGATGACGATCAGCAGCACTCCTGCCGCAGCACCTTTCCCCATATCCTGCAACTTGAAGATGTTGAGGTACACGAAGTATTCGAGTACGGTGGACGAGAAGCCGGGTCCTCCATCGGTCAATACATAGATGTAGTTGAACAGGAAGGCCATGATGCTGATGATCTGGAGCACCACATACACTTTCACGATATTCTTCAACATCGGGATGGTGATGTAGATGTACTGCTGGAATTCACTCGCTCCGTCGATTTCAGCCGCTTCATAGATGGACCGCTCGATCGTGGTCAATCTGGCGAGGAACAATAGGAGTGCGAATCCGATGTTCTTCCACACCAGCGATATGATGATGGAAAAGAGGGAGAATCGCGAGTCACCGAGCCAGTCGACCGCCAGGAAGTCCAATCCCACTGCACGGAAAAACTGGTTCAATGGGCCTTGACTGTTCAGAAAACTGGTCAGTATCTGGGCCACCACGATATCGGGGATGATCACCGGCAGGAAAAACAGGAACGAGTAGATCTTGTAACCGGGTATCTTGAGGAATATCGCTTGGGCGAACAACAGTGCGATCAAGGTGACTATGGGAACCACGGTGATGATGATTTTCAAATTGTTGAACAGCGTGGTATAGAGGTGGTTTATCCCCAACAATTGCTGGTAATTGCCCAATCCCACGAATTCCGTTCTCTGCAGGTACGACCAATCGAACATGCTGTAGGTGAACATCTGCACCATCGGATTCACATAGACGAATATGATGATCAACAACGAAGGCAATATGAACAGATACGATGCCCGTCGATCCAACCATTTACTGTTTCTCATCACATCCACCTTCCGCTTCTCTTGCTGTAAGTTCCATTGCAATCCTCCAATCCCTGATTTGCGTGCCAACGGCACTCAGTGTGGGAGACCTGGATTCCAGGTCCCCCACCGTTCATCCGACTATTTCAGGGATGCTTCGATTTCCGCCGCATATTCGGCGGGAGTGATCTCTCCATTCAACATCATGTTGCAGAATTTCAAGATAGCCGCATCGTACTCACGTGACCAGAACGAGTGTCCTTCCAAGAAGGTGTCCATCTGGTCGTGACGATCGATGTATGCTTTCACTTCATCGCTCTTGATCTCGAAATCGTTCATCGAGAACTTGGTGGAAACAGGTGGGTTTCCTACCGCTACGAACATGCCGACGATCTCTTCATTGAACAGCAGGATACGGATGTACTGGGCCGCCTGCTCAGGATATTCGGTCCATTTGGTGGCTCCGATCGCATCGCCGAAGACAGGATTCTTCATCGCCATATCACCTTTTCCGCCCATCGAAGGCCACTCGATGATACCGACATTGTCGACTCCCAATGCATCGGTGTACATCTCAAGCAAGGAAGGGAACAGAGGAATCATGGCCACCTGACCACTGGTGAACTGACCCCAGAGGTTTGCAATGCTGATTGTATTTCCACCTGGGAGGAAGTACCCCTTGTCGTAATAGGCTTTCCATTTCTGGCTGAAGTCTTCGAAATTCTTGTTGTAGATCGGAGTCTCGTACGCCTCCACGACTTCTTCGAGGTTGTCGTAGTAGGAGGGAATTGCGAAGGAGTGCCACCAGTGGGCGAAGATGCCCTCTTTGTTGGCAAATCCAAAGGGAACCATGCCTGCCTGCTTCAACTGTTCCGATACCGCGATGAATTCATCATAGGTCCACTTGGAGGGGAATTGGGTATAATCGATTCCCGCGTCCTTCATCATCTGCTTGTTGTAGGCAACGGCAACGAAGTTGTTGGCGAATGCCGAACCATAGATGGCTCCGGTATCGGGATCGGTGCAACCTTCGAGAAGCTGCAACGAATCGATCTCTTCCTGGGTGAAGTAGTCGTTGAGTGGAAGGTGCAGTCCCTGCTTTCCACTGGTGATCATATCCGACTTGCCAGGCCAGTTGAAGATGATGTCGGGACCAGACTGGCTGAAGGCCGCCTGGGTCGTCAACTCACGATAATTTCCCGTGCCCTTGAACACGACATCAACTTTGAACCCATATTCGGCTTCAGCGATTTCCGCTGCCCTGCGGAAAATTTCCATGTAGGAACTATCATTCTCATGTACGGTCCAGAACTCAAGGGTCGGCATCTCCGCTTTGCCCTTTTCTTCCTGACCACTTGCAAAAACCATTGGCAACACCATAAGTGCGACCAACAAAGCAACTGCTACTCGTTTCATCTTGTAGCCTCCTAAATATTTTTCGCCATCGGATGATGGTCATATTCGTAGGTATCTTCGGTGATTTCCCACAGAATCATTTGGAAGGGAGCCAATTCGATGGTGGATTCCCTTTCCTTGGTGGTGAACACTTCGATATGTGGACGACAGCTCTGCTCAAGCATCTCCACCTGCTCCTTGTCCGGATACTCGGGTGATCCGAGACGAACCCATGCGTCATAGACACTCTCTTTTTCCCTGGTCACCGAATAGGTGGTGATGCATTTCGATTGGACGGTATGCGTGTGACGAATCACAACTTCGATCGATTCCTTCTGTGCAAAGGCCGAATAGGGATCCTCCGGTTGGGCTCCCACGGTACAGGCATAGCCTTCACGATAGGGAACTTCATTCCACAACAATATGGAGAACCCCTTATCCTTGCGGGCGACAGCATAACCATCGGATACCTCGATCAATTCGGCTCCCAATTTCCGTAGGAACCAATATCCCCAGTAGGCGGGTTTCTTCAGTCCATTTTCCGTCATCAAACCGAAGCCTCCGTGGAACAAGGAATTGCCGGCTCCATGCTCTTCGAACAGATCGGTGAAGGTCCAGTACCCCAATGAATCGGCAAGATCTTCGGTGGCAAGGCAATTCGAGAGTATGAAGGGGCCCTTGAAGGCCGTATCATGCACCACATCCCTACAGAGGAATGAGGAGTTCCACTCGGTCACGTGCACCTCCAATTGTCCGAGTCCCTTTTCCTTGAGAAGTGTCTTCAACGCCCTCAGATCATCTGCGGTCGCATCGGGACCCCTGTAGTGGATCAGAGCCGATTCGGAAAATTCCCCCGCATCCCACCACACCGGATACGGATGGGCAGTCACGAAATCGATCGGGATGTGGTGGGCCACCACATGGTCCAGAAATTCCTCCATCCAGGGAGCCTTGCCATCGGTGAAGAATGCCGAAGAGGGTCCACCGACTTTGATTGCCGGATCGATTGCCTTGATGCACCGGGCACTCGTTGCATAGAGGTCGAAATACTCTTTTTGCGTGCCACTCCAGAATTCGCCTACGATGCAGGGTTCATTCCAGATTTCAACATACCAGCTACGTACTTCCTCCATTCCATAGCGGTGTATGCAGTGGAGGAAGAACTGTCGAACCAGGTCCTCCCATTCCTCGAGTCGTTGGGGAGGACTTACCCGTACCTTCCACCAGAAGAGGGTTGTCTCGTCCTTCGCCAATGCGGAGGGCATGAAACCCAGTTCCACGAATGGTTTCAACCCGATTTCCAAGAGGAAATCGAACAGTTGGTCGATGTAACGAAAGTTGTAGTGCAACGATCCGTCATCACCTCGTCGGCACACCATCATCTCGTCATGGAACAGTCCATGGAAACGGATGTGGGAGAAACGCAATTCCTCCTGCACCTTCCGCAGTTGACGTTGCCATTCGGCGCGCAGTCCTTCAGCTGCCCTTCCGGCACAGATGAGCGAGAACCAATGGGCTCCCATATTCCTCATGGGAGCATGTTGCAATCGTACAAGATCGATCAACATTCCCCACCCCTGTATTTCACGAGTATGGTATGCACCTGCCATGGTGCGAATTCGACTTGGATGCCATGTGAATCGATGAGTTCCAATGGTTCGCCCGGCGTTTCGGCCAGTGTACCCAGTGATGCTGTTGCCAAGGCTTGGTGGAAGAACAGTTGCGTATCCACCTCTTCAGCGGTCGTGTTGTAGCATCTGAATACCCATTCCTCGCCTGATTCGGCTCTTTTAATGGCCGAAAGCACGATCGCTTCGGATTCCACCCGCACCAGTTCGACCGATGGGTGGCACCCCTTGCATCCTGGGGCCACTTGACGACCCAATACCGGATAGGCATAGCCATGGGCACTCTTTGCCATATGTTCTATACCGACCTCCGATGCTTCCAGCAACACCGCGAATTCAAAGGTATGCGCACCTTTGCACTGGGCTCCCGGAGTCCTGAGACTCCAGCCTCCGTTACCCTTCCTCGATCTCAGGTCGTAGCGAGAGAGCCAACCGACACTACGCAACAGGGTCAGTGCGATGATTGAAGTGCCTTCCGAGGATCGGTAGGTTTCGAAGGCGGGTATCCCGCGGTTCGCAAGACCCACCGCTCCTGTCCCATGGGGGATCGCCACGAAGGTCTTCTGGGCATAGGTGGAGGGAGCTTCAACCCATTCGCTGTAGGTGGCCGATCCCTTTTCGACGATTTCCCTTCGGTCCACTCCATAAAGGCTTTCTGCGAACGAGTGCGTTCCCGCACGTCGTGTATCGAGCAGGGCCACCAGATGATGGTCCTCCACGTGATTGTCGAATCTCACGGTACACTCGACCATCCTCTTGTGGATAGGAAGGAAGAGTTCCACCTCAAGTGGACATGCGAGGGTTTCCAAACTCCGCGCGCTCCTGTCGGGAGTGATGGAGGCAGGGAGCTCCAAAGCCCCTTCAACCACCAAGGTTTCTCCGGTGGCCTTGCGAAGACGTCTCACACCACGCGCCTGCCATTGGATTTCCTGATCGTACTCGGGGGAACTGAAGGTATATTCGTCGCCCGCATCTCCGGTATCGATGAAGCGCAATACCACCGGTTCGGTCGATTCGGAGGTTTTTTCATGGAAAAGTATGTGGGATTTCACCGTATCCACTTCGATCGAAACCATATCGTTCTCGATCCTCGAACCCTCGGCCATCGTATCGGAAGAAACAGGTTCGTAGGTCCACCGGTAGTTCAGCGCTGTCAATCCCACCGAGGGAATCGATGCGACCGGTACGGCGACCTGTATACGGGTCTCAAGGTACATCTGCGGTTGTGTATCCAAAGAAAGATCCATCGCTTCATCGGTGACGGTGATCTTGATCAGATCCCCTTGGTACTTCTTACCATCGGCTGCCCACACTTCAATTCCGGTCGGATTCGGTTTGATCAGTTCGGGGTAGTTCTCCTCAAGCACGCTGTTGGAGTAGTTGACCTTTCTGATCAGGTGTTTCTCATACAGGATATCCACCAGGGTCGTTTCATCCTTCCGCCCAGCCATTTGTGGGTTGAACAGCAACAAGGATCCGTCGCCCTGCTCCTGGGGCCATGCGAGGTGTGGTACAATTGCTTCCACGCTTTTCGAGATGAGATGCGCATTGACCGTTTCCAGATCACCATACCGCAGCATCATTTCATCGTGCACTTCATCGATACTGCAACCGCAGATGCTGTCGTGGGGCATATTCTGCAGGTACAGTTTCCATGCATGGGCAAGGACATCACTTTGATACTCCGCTTTCCCCACGATGGAGGACAAGGCCTGCAATGGTTCGGCGTAGTACAAAAGTTCCCGTTCCCTCCGGAAGTTCTCCTGTTTCACATACATGCGGGTCGAGATCGTTCCACCGAGCAGATAGGCTTTGTACCCGCTGCGCAACTCGCCGCTGGTCTCCTGCAGGGGAAGATCCTGGGGAAGCGAATCAAGATATTCGGGCAAAGAACCATGGATGAATTCGTATTCGGGGAATCGCGCACGAGCCTTTTCCAACAATCCGGGCAGTTCCCGCAACGGTGCCACATGGTCCACTCCCTGCATCACCAATATCGAGTTGGTTCGGGTCAGTGGTGCAAGTCGTTCAATGATGGAATCCATCCTTTCCATGAAAAGTTCTTCTTCGGTGGGGATACAGGCTGCCATTCCATAGCCGTAGGGCATGTTGATGCCGAGGATCTTCGTACCGTCGAGACCGGCCCATTGCAGTTCGGTTTCGGTCACTTCAGCTCCCAAACCTCGCCAGAAGACGATCTGTTCGAGTCCGAGTCCTTTGAGGATCTGTGGCATTTGGGAGGGATGTCCGAACGAATCGGGAAGGTATCCCACTTGCATGGAGGTTCCCATTCGTTCGCAGAGGCGTGAACCCATCAGATAATTGCGCACATGTCCTTCGGCGCTGATCAAATATTCGTCGGGCAGCACATACCAGGGCCCGATGAGTATGCGACCATCCTGTATATACCGCTTCAGCACTTCTTCCCGTTCGGGACGAACGGAGAGGTAATCTTCGAGTACGATGGTTTGACCATCGAGCATGAACACCCGGTAATCGGGATCGTGCTCGACGATGTCGATGAGCCGATCCACGAGATCGACAAGCATCATGAGAAATGTTTCGCGAGTGAGATACCACTCCCTATCCCAATGTGTATGTGATACCACGAATACCTGTTTTTTCATTGCACACTTTCCTTATCCAGTTTATTTGAGGCACGCGATGGTACCGTTGCGTGTTTCCATCTATCGAATTTTGATGGAAACGTACTATCATATTCGGATGCGAACCGAGTCACGTATGCTCAGTGTCCCTCCGTGGTTGCACACTTGCGGCTCCTTCTGTTTCTTTCCCATCAACAGGTGCAGTGCATCGACACACGACATCCCCAATTCATAGCGGGGCACGCTGATGGTGGTGAGCTTGGGACGTACGATCGATGCGAAGGAGATATCGTCATGGCCGATGATCGAGATGTCTTCCGGTATGGAGAGTCCCGCATCATTGACCGCATCGTAGGCTCCGATGGCCAGCATGTCGTTCGCCGCGAACACGGCGGAAGGCTTCCGTTCTTTTCCCAATAGGGTCGCCATACCCTTGTACCCACTTTCCAAAGTGAAGTCCCCTTGATAGATCCATTCTTCATTGAATGGAATCCCGTGTTCGACAAGACAGTTTCTGAAGCCTTCGTACCGTTTCTGGGCAGCCAAGGTAGCCATATCACCGGTGATGTGGCCAATATCAACATGTCCTTGGTCGATGAGGAATTTGGCAGCCTGGTACCCCGAGGAGAAGTTGTCGAAATTCACATACGACTTACCCTCCTCCCTGTCGATGGCGACTATGGGAAGGTCGCTTTCGTTCACGGTCTGTTCCAACTCCTTGGAGAAGGAATTGGACCACTGCACGATGATGATGCCATCCACTTGTTTGGTCCTCAGGAAATCGACTGTTTCGATGAGTGCGGCGTTGTCGTTCTTGATGTCGGTGAGGATGACCGAGTAACCCAAATCCTTCGCCCTACTCTCCACTCCACGTGCGAGTTCGGGGAAGAATGGGTTGGTGATGTCGGGAAGGATGAGTCCAATGGTGTTGGTACGATTGAGCGCCAATCCCCGAGCTACCGAGTTGGGGTTGTAGTTGTGCTGTTGGATCACTTCCATCACTTTCTCACGAGCTTGTTCGCTCACATCGGGTTTGTTGTTCAATACCCTTGAAACCGTAGCGGTTGAGAGATTGGTCATCCTTGCGATATCCCGAATCGTAATCTTCACTCTGCAGCCTCCTGAAGACGGTCACCATGTAACCGGTACCGTAACCGGTTACGGTACCGGTTACAGACACACTAGATCATGATTCCCGATCTGTCAAGAAAAATATTAATTGCCCCTGGAGAAAAGTGCAACTTATGCACATTTATGGTCAAAACAGAACCTATAGGAGCGATTGACCCATTTTAGGAACGTGTGCATGTGCACATCCATATGCAAGCGAGGCGATTATTGATAATGTGGGTGTTTGTAGCTGCATGGAGATGGAAATCCCCGCCAAACCCGTACCAGCTAGTGATGATTAACGTCTGGCGGGGCAATTCCCGTATTGTGGCTATCCCAATTAATTACTAATTGTTTCAAGAGTCAACGGCAACCAGTTCCAAAGTCTTGTTACCCAAAACTCCGTCGGCAGCTATCACAGCGGTAAGCACTTCATCGGCATAGGAAAATTCGATGGTGATGGCGAATTCTTCGGTTGAATCTTCATTCTCAAAACTGGTATACACACCTTCCAAGGTAGAACCATCAACTGTGTAGGCATCCTCTTCAAGGAAACCCATGACCCGACTATTCGTATCACTAGGGTCTGTGTACCAAGCGATATCGATCTTATACCCTGAAGCATCGTCACCAACAAAGCTCAGTTGAGAATCGTTCTCGTCGGTCCATTCGGTCGAGATGCTCCTGATCTCTTCCACTGTCAACGAACCATCATCAATAAGTTCACAACCCATTGCAAACATGACCAACATCAGAATTCCCAAGATTGGTAACCAGAGACGACTTTTCATGCATTCCTCCCATCTGCCATATGTATGTTGGAAACAGTATACCTCGATATCTCGAGTAAGTGGAAATGAATCATGATGGTTATCTAAAATGGATGTTAAATTCATGCCATTGTCGTACGGTTCACTCTTTCGTCATGATGTCATTCGATATGAATACCTATGATAGCCAATTGCAATAAGATTGATGATTCTTTCATCCGATTAAAATGTATCGAAAATATTTCGTAGTGGTATGTGGAAGGTACTACGTACAATATATGTGTGATTAGTGAAATCAAATTGCATCCATTTGCAAATATGTACTCTCGTGTCTTCCCAAATGATAAGCTTCTTATTATTCGTACCTTTATTTACAAGAATTCATGTCTTGCAAATTGGATGTGATTCAATATTATTGACACATGTCGTCTACGCAGTTCTTCACATACCTCACCTATGGAACTAGGGATGAGGCCTGGAAAATCTATGGCACCAAGGTGGGATACCTGCATCTCGATGCAGGTGTGCTTCCGCAGGATGCGCTCCCTTGGAGCCATGAACAATTGCCCACCGATTTCCAGTGCATCTACATCACCGAGGGGACCGGGTGGTTCTCCGTGGATGACAAGAGGCACCGTGTGCTTCCCGGAACCGTACTCACATTGGTCCCTGGGTTGCACTACTCCTATGGACCCGATGCGGGTTCCGGTTGGACCGAATACATGGTGGGATTCCAAGGTGAATATCCCGAGGAATTGCAACGCTTGGGGTATTTTCCGCCCGAATCGGTGGTTCGGGATGTTGGTTTCCGTGATAGTCTGGTGGGAATCTACACCGAGGTTCTGGAAATCGTGAAGGAACAACGCAGTGGATACCAACACCTCATCGGTTCGCAGATCATGGTGCTGTTGGCCAAGATCGATTACCAGATACAACAGGGTTCCCAGATGCAAGGGTACGAATTGGAGTTGATCGAGCAGGTCAAGGCCAAGTTCCAAGAACATATCTATGCCACCCTCGATATCGAAACCTTGGCAGGCACAATGAATGTTTCCTACACCATGTTGCGTGACATCTTCAAGAAATACTCGGGGCTTTCACCCTACCAATACTTTTTACAGATGAAGATCAACAAGGCAAAGGAACTGCTCTCCGAAGGAAACCTGACGGTGAAGGAGGTCTCTTTCAAACTCGCGTTCGACAATCCCTACTACTTCTCACGTTTCTTCAAGAAGAAGACTGGAGTCTCACCCTCCAAGTGGAACGGGAAGGACATCCCCACCGATCTCGATTTCATGACATGAGCTGAAGATCCCATTGATCATGTACTATTTTTCGTTCCCCACTGTGTGATTTTGTGCAAGCATTCACCAAGAAATGTGCATGGTGTTTTGGACAAGACGTCGTATCCTTTTACGTAGGATGGGTGCCACCTACACGAAGGTGGTCTTGATCTTATCCTATTCGCACGTGAATTCAATGCGTGTATGACCCAGTAAGTACGAACCTTGGTTCGCGAGAGAGGATCATAGTATGGCACAGAACATGCTGTTGAAAATGCACCATGTCTCGAAGACGTTCCCGGGTGTGAAGGCACTCCAGGACATCCAGCTCGAGGTAGCGCACGGAGAGATCCATGCACTCATCGGGGAAAATGGTGCGGGAAAATCGACACTCATCAAAATCCTATCGGGTGTATACCAACCCGATGAGGGAGCTGAAATCATCATCGACGGAGAAGTTCAGAAGAACATCACACCACTCGAATCGCTCAGACATGGGATCGCGGTCATCTACCAGGACTTTTCCCTCTTTCCCAATCTCTCCGTTGCCGAGAATATCGCGATGGTGTCGAGGGTTGGACAGAGTACGAAGATAGTCAATTGGAAGGAGACCAACCGGATCGCAAAAAGTGCCTTGGCCAAGTTGGGACTCGAACTCCCCCTTTCCAAGACGCTCTCGGAGTTGTCGGTGGCGAAACAACAGCTGGTGGCGATCGCCCGGGCCTTGGTCAATGATGCGAAGTTGATCGTCATGGACGAACCCACCTCCGCCCTTTCACGTGGAGAGGTCGAGTCGCTCTTTTCCATCATCAGGAATCTGAAGGATCAGGGGATTTCGATTTTGTTCATCAGCCACAAGCTCGATGAGTTGTTCGCCATTTCCGACAGGTTCACCATTCTTCGTGACGGAAAGTACATCGGTACATTCGGAGAAGAGGAACTTGATGACGACAGGCTCATCTCACTTATGGTGGGAAGGAAGATCGAATACAAGATCTTCGAGAAGCGTATCCTCGCCGATCCCATTTTTGAGGTACGGAACTTGAACAAGGCCGGCAATTTCAAGGATATCTCATTCACGCTCAATCGGGGAGAGATCCTTGGCATCACAGGTCTGGTGGGTGCGGGCAGATCGGAATTGGCCCAAGCGATCTTTGGTTTGAGTCCTGCCGACACTGGGGAGATTTCCCTCGAAGGAACTCCGTTGCACATCGATTCCCCCGAACATTCGGTGGCGAACGGGATCTCCTATATTCCCGAGAATCGTCTCACCGAGGGTCTTGTGTTGAAGAAATCGATGGCTGACAATATTAGTCTCACCGTATTGGACAAGATCTCCAACAAACGTGGACTCATAGAAAAGGATGCGCAACAAAACCTGGTTGCCAAGTGGATTCATGAGCTGAACATCAGGCCGAATATACCTGGAATGATCGCTTCCAAACTCTCTGGTGGCAATCAGCAGAGGATTGTCCTCTCGAAGTGGCTCGCAACCGAACCGAAGGTTCTTATTGTTGATGAACCGACCAATGGTATCGACATCGGGGCCAAGGCCGATATCCACCAACTGCTCAGGGATCTGTCCGAACAGGGCATGTCGATCATCGTCATCTCCTCCGAGTTGCCCGAGATCCTTGCGATCGCCGATCGGGTGCTGGTGATGCGAAGGGGTCGGATCGCCGCGACACTGGATGGAAGGAACCTCACCCAGGAAGAGATCATGAAAGAGGCATTGTGAAATGAACACCATACTTTCGTCAATCAAGAAAAGCAAGGAGATGAACATTCTGTTGGTGCTGATCGTCATCTCCATCATCATCTCACTCTTCAACAGCTCATTCCTTACCATTGGGAATCTGCTCGATGTGGTGAAGAGCAATATCGTACTGGCGATCATGTCGATGGGCATGTTGCTGGTGTTGCTCACCGGTGGCATCGATGTGTCGGTCGCTTCGGTCATTTCGGCGGTTACCGTGGTCATCGGTCAATTCATGGTCCATGTCTCCTCCAATATCTTTCTTGTATTCATCGTGGGAGTTCTCGCCGGATCTTTGATGGGAATGGTCAATGGATTGCTGATCGCAAAACTCAGGATTCCACCCATCGTGGCCACGCTGGGAACGATGAGTGTCATCTTCGGCTTGGTCCTCTATCTTACCAATGGTACGTGGATCACCGGTATTCCCCAGAATTTCATCGATTTCGGCCGTGTACAGATCGGTAGTTTCAAGGTCGCCGGAAGTGATCAATTGACCGGCATTCCGATTCAGTTCCTCTTTCTGGTATTCGCAGCGGCGCTCACGTGGTTCATCCTCAAGTATACTGTGGTCGGACGCGGTATCTACGCCATTGGGGGGAACAGGGAATCGGCCGAGAGAATCGGGATCAACAGCGAAAACCTCACTTTGTTCATATATACCTATGAGGGTTTCCTCATCGGGCTGGCAGCGGTTGTGCACACCTCCATCATGCGTCAGGTCGACCCCAACGCATTCATCGGATTCGAACTGCAGGTCATCGCTGCCGTCGTGCTCGGAGGTGCAAGTGTCCTCGGTGGGTATGGTTCGGTGTTCGGTACCTTGGTGGGAGTCTCGCTCTTCTGTGTCATCAACAATGGTTTGATCCTGATGCATATTCCTGTCTTCTGGCAAAAGATTGTCGTCGGTGTGGTGTTGATCACCTCAATCAGCATCGATGTGATCCAGAAACGCATGCAGGAGAAGAAGAACGTCAGGGTCGATATCGATGAGAAGGTCCAGCGTTTCGAACGGACCGGTGCCTCCAAAGAGGCGAGAACCCAAGCATAGGCGGCAAGGAGCATACCATGGATAAGAATACGCAACAGACCGTTCAGAATGAGAAGAAGGGATTGCGCAGGTTGGTCGACAAGCTCCATCTCGAGAAGAAGGAGTTGGTCCTCCTCTGGATTTTCCTCGGAATATTCCTGTTGATGTCGATCATCTCCCCAGGACGATTCCTCAGTATCTACAACCTGCAATCGATGGCGTACCAGTTCCCTGAGTTCGGTATCCTCGCTTTGGCAATGATGGTCATCATCGTCACCGGTGGAATCAATCTCTCGATCACCTACAGCGCGACCCTTTCCTCGATCATCGGAGCAGTGGTTCTGGTGGCCATGAACAACGCGGGGGTTCCCGAGCTGATCACCGTGATCGTCGGTGTGGTGGTCATTGTAGTGACCTCCATTATAGCTGGAGCGGTGAATGGGCTCATCGTGGCCCATATAGGTATCGTACCGATGCTGGCGACTTTGGGAACAATGACTCTCTTCGAAGGCATCAGTTTGAACATCACCAAGGGTGGAGCAATCTCGGGGTTCCCCACCATGTTCCAATGGTTCGGCAACAGTTCCATACTGGGGATTCCCGTGCCCCTGTTCATCTTCGTATTGGTGATCATCGCTACCTATTTCATCCTGCAACGCAGTAGTTTCGGTGCGAAGGTCTACATGATCGGATGCAATCCCACCGCTACCCGTTTCTCTGGTGTGAATGTAAAGAGGACGTTGTTCATCCTCTATATCTACTCGGGCATCCTTACTGGCCTCGCTGGGTTGATCATGGCCTCACGTTACAATTCGGCCAAGGAGTCCTATGGATACACCTATCTCTTGCAGAGTGTTTCTGCCGCGGTACTCGGTGGAACCGATATTTCGGGTGGTTTCGGTAAGGTTTTTGGAACCGTGGTTTCGGTACTCATCCTGCAGGTCATTTCCAGTGGTCTGAATATCTTCGGTGTGAATCGTTTCATCACCGATGTCATCATGGGCATGATCCTCATCCTCGTGCTCACCATCAACTTCATCAACAACAGGATGGAGGAGAAGGCCCTCGTTACCAAGAAGGTGGTCACCGCCTGATTGGAAGATGGCTCGACTCCAGTCGGCCGTCACATGTGATTGTGTGCAACAAGTTCCGTATGGGCTTGAAAAATTTTTACAAAAGGAGAGAAGAAGAATGAAGAAATTGGTACTACAAGTTACTCTGCTTTCTCTGGTGCTCTTGATGGTCGGTTCCCTCGTGTTCGCACAGGGACAGAAGGCCGCCGCCGATGACGAGATTACGATTGTCGTCATGCCGAAGTTGGTGGGAATCCCCTACTTCAACGCTTCCGAGACCGGTGCTCTGCAGGCTGGTAAGGATTTGGGTGTGAACGTCATCTACACAGGTCCCTCGACCGCCGATGCCGCACAGCAGGTGAGGATGATCGAAGACCTTATCGCGAAGGGCGTCGATGCGATCGCAGTCGCTCCCAACGACCCCGCAGCGTTGACTCCTGTGCTCCGCAAGGCCAAGCAGGCCGGTATCCTGGTCCTCGACTGGGACACTCCAGCCGACCAGAGCGTGGTCGACCTTTCCGTTCACCAGATCGATGACCAGGAATATGGTCAGCACATTTGGGACCTCCTCGTCGAAGAGATGGGCGATACCGGTGACTATGCGATCGTAACCGGTGGTCTTTCGGCTGCCAACCTCAACGGCTGGATCGATGCCGGTCTTTCCTATGCGAAGACCAAGTATCCGAAGTTGAACCTGGTCACCGACCGAGTGCCTACCGATGAGAAACAGCAGATTGCGTATCAGAAGACTCTTGATCTGCTCAAGGCTTATCCTACCCTCAAGGGTATCGTGGGTGTGAGTACTCCCGCTCCCCTCGGTGCGGCCCAGGCTGTCCAGGAGAAGGGCGTGGCCGATAAGGTCGCTGTGGTGGGAACCGCTCTTCCGACCGACTCGAAGCCCTATCTCGAGGATGGCTCGCTTCGCGTGGCTACCCTCTGGGATCCTGCCAAGCTCGGATACCTCACCGTTGTACTCGCCAAGGAGATGCTCGAGGGCAAGGCTCCCGTTGATGGTCAGGATGTTCCCAATGTCGGTAAAATCACCGTCTGGGAAGATGGCAAGACCGTCATCATGGGACCCCCGACAGACTTCACCAAGGAGAATGCCGGTCAGTTCAATTTCTAATTGGATTCGAGTCAAGATGATTGTGGAACAGGCTCACCCTAGAGGGAGGGCCTGTTTCCCTTCCCTTTGCATCCTGTTGGATGCATACTTGTCGAATCCATCCAATATGGATGGCTTGGACTGGTAGTGAAGGCGGAGTTGTCCGCTGTGTATATGACTATGGAGGAGACACGATGCGCAACGTAGGTATCTATTATGCATTCTGGACCCATGAGTGGGATGTCGATTTCGTCCCATTCATCAAGAAGGTGGGCAAACTGGGCTTCGACCAACTTGAGTTGAATGGTGGCACGATTGTCGAAATGTCGTCCAAAGAACAGAAGGAGCTCAAGAAGATGGCCGATGATGAGCATCTGGTCCTCTCCTACGGCATCGGGTTGCAAAAGCCCTATGATGTGGGTTCTCTAGATGAAAAGGTACGGAGAAGGGGTATCGATTTCATGAAGCGCATGATCGACTCGGTGGCGAACATGGGTGGCGGCATGATCGGTGGTACCATACACGGCTACTGGCCTTCCACGATGCCGGTCGAACTCGAGTCCAAGCAACCCATTTGGGAGCAGAGTATCAAGAGCATGAAGGAGCTCGCTCCCTATGCGGGAGAGAGGGGTGTCCTGCTCAATGTCGAGGTGATCAACCGCTTCGAGCAGTTTCTGATCAACGACAGCCATGAAGCTCTGGCGTATGTAAAGGAGGTCGATCATCCCGCTTGCAAGATCCTGCTCGATACCTTCCATATGAATATCGAGGAGGATTCGTTCGGGGATGCGATTCGTAGGGTTGGTCCCCATCTCGCCTCATTCCACCTCGGAGAGACGAACAGAAAGACTCCCGGAACGGGACGCATGCCGTGGGCCGAGATCAAGCAAGCGCTTGATGATATCGATTACGATGGTCCTCTGGTGATGGAACCGTTTGTGATGCAAGGTGGTCAAGTCGGTCGTGACATCGGGGTATGGAGACCCATTGTGGAGCATCCCGATCTCGATGCGATGGCGGCCGAAGCTGCCAAGTTCGTGAAGGAACATCTCAGATAAGCACTCCTGTGAGTTTCCACATCCGCCTGCACTTCAGGATCGAAGTGCAGGTTTCTTTGTTTCATAGGGCCCTTTTGGCGAAGAACCGTGTGGCGAGGGTATAGGAGACGAGTCCGAGGATTATCCAAAGCACCAATACGATGAGCACCATAGCGGTGGTGGATATGCCCAGGGAGGTCACTCCGATGGCATCCATCAATAGGGATATCCCTGCGATCACCACTCCGAGGATCGCGAATACCACGATATTCAGCATCCTGCTTTTCAAGTAACCCACTTTGAAGTAGACCGGCAGATATCCGAAGAGCAAAAATGAGGCGGTCAGGAAGGAGATGAGGGCTTCCGAAGTGGTGATGCCCCGCAATCCTTCCTTCATTCCGAGTGCAGAGGCCAGGAAGCCTATCACTGCAACGATGGCGATCGCGATAAGCAACGCCAGTACCCCACCAAGGTAGCGTGAGCGCACCATTTCATTACGGGAGATGGGCAAGCTGGCGAACAGACGGTCACTTTTATAGAATCCCTCGTAGGAACAGACAGATAGTGTCCAGAACACCGAGGCTCCAACAGTCGCGGTGATGTAGGGGCTGGCTCCCCCTTCCGTTGAGAGGGAGAACATCAACAGCACTACGAAAAAGACGAGGAACACGAGCATTTTCTTTTGCAGCGCGAGATCCTTGAGTATCAGGTTGAATAGGGTACCACTCATGCCGATACACTCCTTTTGGTGAGATAGAGCATCATGTCGTCCAATGAACATTTTTCCACGATTACTTTTTCATCTTTCGATGCGGAAAACCACTGTGCTTCTTCGGTGAGTCCTTCGAATCCAAAGGAATTCTTGGACAATCCCAAAAGAGGCATATGTGGTGTGAGGCTATCGAGTGGACCTTTCACGATGCGATAGCGATCGAGCACTTCGTCCTTGGGAAGTGTGAAGACTTGGCGTCCCTTGTTCAGAAGGCAGATTTGGTCGGCGATGCGCTCCAAATCGCTGGTGATGTGGGTGGAGAATAAGACGGAGGATTTGCCGTCGGATATGTAGCTTTGAAGAAGTTCGAGTATCTCATGGCGTGAGACCGGGTCGAGTCCGCTGGTCGGTTCATCCATGATGATCAACCTGGCGTGGTGCGATAGCGCGATGGCAGTCATGTACTTCATCTTCATTCCCTGCGAGTAGTGCTTCAGCGGTTTGTCGGCAGGGAGCTCGAAGAGGTCCATGTAACGGGAAAACTCCGCATCGTCCCAGTTTTCGTAGAAGCGGCTGATGATGTGCTTCATCGGTAGGGGTAACGATTCTTCATAGAGACAAGGTTCGTCGTAGACGAATCCGATCTCCTGTTTGAGTAGTTTCCCGCTGCCGGCCATCTCCTTGCCGAAGATTCGGATGCTCCCCTTCTCCAAGGGCAACAGTCCCATGATGAGACGGATCGTGGTGGTCTTCCCACTTCCGTTCGGACCGATGAGGCCGAAGACATACCCCGGTTCCACATTGAGTGAGATGTTTTCGAGGGAGAAACCTGCGAAGGTCTTTCCCACCTGTTCGAGTCGTAACAACGAATCCATGATCAATTCTCCACCTTTGGTGTACTCTGTGCGTACAACCGTTCTATGATCGCGTGCATCTGTTCTACCGAGATATGCAGTACGGAAGCCTCGGCCACCACTGTCGCAAGTTGCCCTTCGATCCTGCGGATCTGATTTTGTACGAGTTGTTCGTCATCCTGTTCGGTGACGAAGGAGCCCTTCGCCGCTACCGTGACGATGAATCCTTGCTTCTCCAGCTCCTCGTAGGCTTTCTTGACGGTGATCACACTGATGTGCAGCTCTTGTGCCAAGGCCCTGATAGAGGGTAGCGGCGTACCGCCGCCCATAGATCCATCGAGGATCTGACGGGTGATCTGGTCTTGGATCTGCTGGTAGATCGGTTCATCCGATCGTTGTGAGATGATAAGGTCCACGTTTCCTCCCGGCATCAACTGTGCATAGTGTACATATACAGTTATAACATGTCAACACTC
>CAYZJV010000013.1:28188-57203 GCA_964478945.1 uncultured Spirochaetaceae bacterium
GGGTGAGTCAAAGGGCGTGCATTTCTTTCAAGGCATTCTTGATTTTTGTCTTCTGTTCATCGGTTGCAGGAACGAAGGGTGCCCTTGGATAGGATTTCAGGATTCCCCTGATCTCCAACATCGCATAGATGGCCATCTGTGTAGATGGGGCCAAATACATGATGTCACGCATCGCATTCACCTCGAATTGTGTTTTTCTACAAGCTTCATAGTCATTGCGCATCCCCTCTTCGTACATTTTTCTGTTGATCTCCGGGAAGACATTCGCCAGTCCGGGTATGAATGATTCGGTCCCCAACGCTCGTGCCGATAGCCACATCGCTTCAGTCCCCAATGCGATATCGAAGGATTCATCCTTCAACAACCGGTGATAGTTGGCGTGGATCATGATATCGAATGTCGCGTCCTTGATACCCGCCAGTCCTCTTTTCTTCAGGTTTGCAATGGTGGGAAGTGAAATTGGATATCCTTGGAACTTGGGATTGTTGTAGAGATAGACAGGCAAATCACTCGAGTCGATCAAGTGTGAATAAAACTCGATAAGATCCTGTTCATTGTGGGTGAAATAGTAGGGACCCACCGCAGCCACCGCCTGTGCTCCGACTTTGGCGGCATGTTTTGCAAGTTCCACCGAATCGTGGGTATTCGTCGTTCCCACCATTGGTATTATGGGTACCTCACCTGCTGCGGTTTCCACACAAATCTCAACCACCTTTTTCCTTTCCCCAAGGCTCATCAAGGCTCCCGAGCCATAGGAACCGGTGACGAACAATCCGTGAACTTCCTTTTTCAAGTAGTTCACCAATGTACGCAACCCTTCGTAATCGACTTCACCCGATTGTGTGAACGGAGTGAGCATGGGAGGAACCACACCTTTCATCTTGAACATATCTTTACTCCTTATCTTTGATCAATTTCGCTTTCCTGGCTATATGGAGCAGACCTTGCACCGTCAGTGCATCCACAGCAGCATCGTCATCATATATGGTGATAGGGTGTTCCAATCCGATCTTCTTTTTCAATAGATAGGCATAGATCTCACATCTGTTGGGCTTGCCCATCAATACAAACGGTACTTGCAAGTCCATGTCCAGTTCGGGATATTGCTGCAATGCCAGCATATCCTCGGTTGCTATGATGGCTTCCAGGAATGTCCTTCGGTCATGGCAGGATGTCTTCATTAGTACGTCCATGAACCGCACCATCAACAATGTTCTCAGTATTCCGACTTCCTCGGTCCATCGCATGGCACTGTCCACCACGTGGTGGGAAAATCCTTCAGGTGAGGCCGAACCATCGTCCTGCAATGACTTTGCAAGCACAGAATTGATGGACATGGCTGCGAACAATTGTCCCGAGAACGTGGTCACGCTGCCAACTATTCGCCCTTCGGCATCAACGGAGATGTATTTGGTATGGCTGGACAACACAGCCAATGTGAATGGAGGTCGGCATACTCCCGAGGCGAGCAGTCCTGCCACCTGGGTCTCCTCTCCCCTCATGAAGTCCAACATTCCCACCAAGCCCACATCGGTTGGATCATCAACCATTTTGTTTCTCACACCACGAACGAAATAGACGGGAACCCCCTTGGGGAAGATGCCCAACGATCCGACCTCCTCCAGATTTTCGCCCAAATCGTCGCAGGAGACGGGTACGGTCATGTGGGGAAGGCATCTCAATCCTATCTCGCTGGTAATCATTCCGCTTGAGAGGACCATCGTCACATCAGTTTCCTGAAGATTGGCATCAGCAAGTGCTTCGATGTAGGCTTCCCTCAATCCATTCACGAGAATATCGGTACTGCCCGATTCGGCGGTATCCTTGACCCCAACCTTTCTCGATCCTTTGCCAACGATGTTGTCGTGTGAATCGATCACATAGATTCTTGAGTTGGTGGTGCCACAGTCGATCGCAACAATAGCCATTGAGTCCTCCATTAAAACTTCAGATAGGATAGTGATTGCTTGGTCTTTTCCAGACTTCGCAGAGATGCGGGGCTCATCCTCAAGCTCACACTGGTGAAGATGGTTCCGATTATGGCTGCATGGACCATCAAACCCACCATCGCATCGGTACGATAATTCACCTCATCCGTTTCGGTTGCGATGCATACGTCGGCAATATTGCCCAATGGCGAGTCTTTTGCACCGGTGAGCGCGATTACCTTCGCCAAAGGACGGGCTTTCTTGACTGGAATGACCGCTCCTTTCGATTCACCGGAATAGGAGATTGCCAATACCACATCTCCCTGCTGGGGTTCTGCGAGCATTACCGCACTGTAGTGGGGATCGGAATGGTGGAAACAGTGGATGCCGAGTCTGAGGAAACGGAAGCATGCATCCGCAGCCAGACTTCCCGAGGTTCCGAAGCCGATGAGTATTAAACGGCGACAGGTGCTTATCAACTCCACCGCTTGTTCAAGAAGCGAGTTGTCGAGATGCAATAGGTTACGATGCAGTGCGACGCTCGTGCTCTCAAAGATCTTCCGCTTCACCACCTCCACCGAATCCTCGGAGGTGATGTCTTCAGAGGAATGATAGAATAGGTTTCCAGCTATTTCCGTTGCCAAGGTGACTTTGAAATCGTGATAACTTTCATACCCCAACTGCCGATAGAATCGCACCAAGGTGGACTCGCTTCGGGCTCCGGTCTTGTGGGTAAGTTCACTGATGGACATTTTGAATGTTTGCTCGGGATGGGCAAGGACATATTGCCCGATGCGTTGTTGCATGGGGGTGAGTCGTCCCATGTTCTTGGTAATTTCATCAATGACTCCCATGCCGCCTCCAAAGAAAAAATTTTTTTTCTTATAGTAGCGTGCGACAAGAGGTATTGTCAATCAAGAATTTATTCAAGCATTGCAAATCTGGCATAAAAATGTTTTTATTTTATTAAAATATAAATATTTATTATATCATAAAGCCTTAGTATTTAATACATGCACACATCATTACAAACGAACGCTTAAGATAAAATTTTTTCTTGACACCCCATTTTCTCCGGTATACGATGACCATATCTTGGAACAGGACTCCGCATCCCTTGACCTTTGGTAATGGTGCGGAGAAAGAAAAAAGGAGAAAAGGTATGAAAAGATTGATGTTGGTGATCTTGATCATGACAATGGTGCTCGGATCTGTTTCTGCTGCCGCGCAGGCAGAGGCGGCATTTCCGACAAAGCCGTTGACAATCGTGTGCCCTTGGGCGGCTGGTGGCGGTACCGACCGCATTGCGCGTTTCATGGCCGAACAGTTGAGCGCCGAATTGGGTCAACCGGTCAACGTGGTGAACAAGACCGGCGGAAATGGTGCGGTAGGCCATGGAGAGGCTGCGAATGCGGCTCCGGATGGATATACGATTGGAAACCTTACCTTTGAAGTAAACACACTCAAGTATCTTGGGTATTCGAATGTGACTCCAAACGACTATATTCCATTGGCACAGTTCAATCAGGATGCGGCTGCTGTGACAGTATCTGTTGATTCTCCCTACAATACGGTTCCCGAACTGCTTGACGCTGTGAAGAAAAGCCCGGCAGGTACATTCAGTTTCTCCGGTAGTGGAATTGGAACCGTCTGGGATTTGGCCCGCATCGCAATGCTGAATGAATATGGTATCGATCCTAAGCATGTGAAGTATATCCCCAGCCAAGGTGCCGCTCCGGCGATCACCGAACTCTTGGGTGGACATGTCGATGTCATCACCTGCAGTTATCCTGAGGTCGCTCCCCAAGTCGAAGGCAAGCAGTTGAAGACTTTGGCGATCATGGCGGATGAAAGGAATCCCGAATTCAGCCATATCCCGACTTTGAAGGAACAAGGGATCGACTGGTCCTATGGTACTTGGAGAGGCTTCGCTGTTCCTCTCGATACTCCTGCAGACAGGGTCCAGATCCTCATCAATGCTTTGGAGAAGGTCCTTGAAGGCGATGAATTCAAGAATTTCATGAAGTCCAATGGATTTGGAATCGAGATTCGAATGGGTAATGAGTGGGGCGAATTCATGCGTGAACAATTCGATCAACTGGCCGATATCTTCGAGCTTGCAGGCTACGGAGTCTGAGTTATACTGTTCTATGAACAGAGTCCCTGGGACTTTTTCCGGGGACTTTTTCATACCAACACTCAGCCATTGGAGAGCCATTCATGAGACATTCATTCAATCAAGAACATATTATTGGAGTCCTATGCATTGCGATAGGTGCTGTTGTGCTGGGACTCACGAAAAGTTTCCCAGGAGGAACAGCCGCGGCGGAAATATCGGGACCGGCGTTCTTCCCCAACACATTGTCCTACATCCTGATACTTATGGGTATCTATGAAATTCTACATGGTATGTATGGCAAGTCCGAAAAATTCCATTCATTCGCAGCTATTTGGGCAGGCATGAAGACTCGAGAGTTTGCCAACCTGGTGATCATCTGCTTTGCCTTGTTGGTGTACATCCTTACTGTAGAAATCATTGGATTTTTCACCATAAGCGCATTGTATCTCTATGTAGTGCTTTGGAGACTTGGAGTCAAGCCAGTGAAGAACCTCATCAGTACCATCTTGTTTCTCATCGTCATCTACCTTGTGTTCACCATCATCTTTGCAGTTACCCTTCCATCAGGGATACTGTTCTAACGGGAGGATTCCATGGAAGCGTTTATCAGTATATTTCAATTGCATGTGTTGATTCCCTGGATTCTTGCAATGAGCTTGGGAATATTCGTGGGAGGAATACCTGGACTCACTGCCACGATGGCAGTGGCTTTGATCGTTCCCCTCACCTACCATATGCAACCAATTGCGGGAATAGCCATGATCATCGGCGTCAGTTTCACCTCCATCTTTGCTGGGGATATCCCGGCGACATTCCTTAGGGTTCCCGGTACTCCCGCATCTGGAGCGGCGGTTCTCGATGGATATCAGTTGAATCTCAAGGGTCAAGGCTCGCTCGCAATCACATTGGACCTGATATGCTCGTCCATCGGAGGGCTGGTGGGCATTCTGATCCTCATTCTCATTGCTCCCGCATTGTCAAGATTCGCCTTGAAGTTCACCCATTTCGAATATTTCTGGCTTGGTGTGCTGGGCCTGTCGATGAGTGCGGTGATCAGCAAGGGCTCCAGGGCCAAGGGTTTGATCTCAATGGTGCTCGGGGTGCTTTTCTCCACTATTGGAATCGATATCACAACCGGATATCCTCGTTTTGCGTTTGGAAATATCCAGCTGATGGAAGGCATTGAGTTCATTCCGGTCATGATTGGTCTTTTCGGTGTCTCTGAAGTATTGCGTTCCATCTACACCATGCAGGATATGGGGGGATCGGTTTTCAAGGAGAAGATCAAATTGTCGTTCAGCTCCGTGGGAAAGATCTTGAACGGAAACAAGCGGTTGATCCTGCAATCCTCAGTAATAGGAACGCTGATTGGGGCATTGCCTGGAGCTGGAGCCGATATCGCCGCATGGGTATCGTATGGACTTGCCAAAAGGACAAGTAAGAACGGTGATGAGTTTGGAGAAGGTTGTGTTGAAGGGGTGATCGCTCCAACCAGTGCCAACAATGCGGCTATCGGGGGAACATGGATACCTGCGTTGGTGTTCGGTATCCCCGGTGATACTATCACGGCAATTGTACTTGGTGCCATGATGATGTACGGTCTGAAACCGGGTCCTTTGGTATTCGAGGGCGAGAGAATGTTGGTGAACCAGATATTTTCCGTAGGACTGGTTTCCCAATTTTTCGTGCTCATCCTTGGATTCATTGGTATCAAGAGCTTCACATGGTTCTTCCGATTTCCAAGAAACATCGTACTAGGCGGAATTCTTATCTTCTCCGTAGTTGGTTCGTTCGCCATTCGCAACAATCTCTTCGATGTGGGTGTCGTACTGTTCTTCGGTGTGCTCGGATTCGCCATGGAGAGGGCTGATATGCCATTGGCTCCCTTGATCCTAGGCCTTATCCTTGGTCCCATGATCGAGGAGAATTTGCGTATAGGCTTGATCAAGACCAGTGGTAGCTTCGCAGCATTCGTAACCAGACCAATTTCAATCGGACTGGTCGTAATCCTTATAGTCATGTTCCTTTGGGATCCGATCAAACACCTGATCCTTGCGAAGATGAAAAAGCGATCCTAAAAGTTACCGGTTCGAGCTGGCAAGGAGCGCATCCACTTGCGCCCTTGTCGGCATATGTTCCAGTGGACCGGTACCGGTACAAGTGAGCGCTGCGGTGGCTGAAGCGAATTCCCCCATCTCTTGAACCTGTTTGCCTTCCAGCAATGCGGTGATGAATCCTGCATCGAAGCTGTCCCCTGCTCCAACGGTGTCCTTCACTTCCACAGGCACGGCCGGAAAATGCAATTGCTTGCCTTCCGATAGGACTGTGGCTCCTTTGGGCCCTTGCTTGAGTATCAGTATCCCACATTCTGGAAATTTTTCAGCAAGACCATTGATGGAATCCCCCCAGCCCAATGCGGCCATCTCATCGTCGGTGATTTCAAGGATATCGACCCCATCACCTATGGTATCCATGATCACCTGTGCTGCGATCCGACTGGATTTCCATTGGGCTGCTCGATAGTTGACATCGAACGAGACTTTGGTTCCGACATGTCTCGCAAGTTCTATCAACTGTTTTCCTGTCTCGCGGGCACTTTCGCCCATACCTATGGATATCCCACTCAAATGAAGTATGCGGTATCGTGCAACCAGTTCCGCTGATACTGATTCTCTGGTGATGGATGAGGCTGCACTGCCGGACCTATAATACGTGAGCCGGTGGCGCTTCCCTTCAAATGAAACGAAGTACAATCCGGTCCGGCGTTCTTGGTCGACCACTACCAAGGAAGTGTCGACACCATTGGAATTCCAGAGTCGAAGAAATCCTTCTCCGAAGGGGTCGTCACCAACTTTCGTCAAGTAACTTACACTGTGCCCCAGTCGTGCGATGCCAATCGCCAGATTCGAAGTATCGCCTCCCCATGTCTTGATGACGGGTCCGTCTTCAATAAGCGATGTGTTGCCTGTGGGATAGAAGCCTACCAGTGGCTCTCCAAAGGATAGTACGTCTTTCATCACAACCTCCGCTTGATACAGTACCATGTGAAATTTTCAGATTCAATAAAAAAAATTTTTTTATTGAATCTGTAATATTATTGCCAATGTGTAAATTTTGCTATATACTATAAAAAAATTTTATTGGAGGAAAGCGGTGAATACACAATTTTCAGGAGTAATTCCCCCCGTCATCACCTGTTTCGATAAGGAAGGCAAGATCGATGAACAGGCACAGAGGACATTGATCAGATTTCTCTCACAGCATGTGAACGGATTTTATCCATGTGGAACATATGGTAGCGGACCCTTGATGACCACAGAAGAGAGAAAGAGGGTCGCCGAGATCGTCATTGAGGAAAAGGGAAAGGCTTTTGTGATCGTACATGTGGGTGCTCCGACGACTCGTGAAGCGGTGGAACTGGCCAAACATGCGCAAGAAGCTGGAGCCGATGGAATCGGTGCCATTCCTCCTTATTATTTCTCTTATACCCAAGAACAGTTGATCAACCACTACCGAGCACTCATCGATGCGGTTGATATCCCCGTGTTCCTCTATAACAATCCAGGATTGTCTGGTAATCCTGTGGCACCGGCTTCCTTGAAGGTCCTTGCAGATAATGGACTGGCAGGTGTGAAGGATTCGGCTTTTGATCTCGTCAATTTCTACAACTATATTCTGGCGGTCCAGAAACCGGACTTTACCTTCATTGTAGGTACCGAGGCCATTGCCGCCGGTGCTTTGGATGCCGGAGCAAGTGGAGTGATTGCGGGATTGGCGAACTGCTTCCCCGAATTCATGTCGGACTTCTATCAGACATGGAAGAAAGGTGATGCGAAGGAGACCGCACGCAAGCAGTTGAAGGTCATGCAAGCCAGAAATATCCTCAAATGGGGACAAACCCTTACCATGACATACGCGATTCTAAGAATGCGTGGATTCAACCCGGGTTATCCTCGATTACCATTTACCGAGATTTCCAATGAACTTTATGATAAGATAGAGAAGGAGTACAAAACAATGGGGTTGTTGTGACCCGATAAAGGAATATGGCAGACATGGGAATATTGACTGACATACGGCATCGTCTTGAAGGGATGCCTCCGATTCAAAGAAAGATCGCAGAATACGTGTTGCAGAATTCGAATGATGTCGTACGTATGTCAATTTCCAATCTCGCCAGGCAAAGCGGTGCGAAAAGTGAAGCTTCGATCGTGAAGTTCTACCGCTCACTTGGCTTTGCCGGTTACCATGACTTCAAGGTTTCTCTAGCTACGGAAATTGCCGGACAAGTATTTCATACTCCCGACACGGATTCCCGCATCACCAGTGAGGATGATGTCAGCTCCATCCGCAGAAAAATTTTCCAATCGGCAATGCATGTGCTTGAGAAGAACAACAACACCATCGATGATGAAGTTCTTGGAAAAGCGGTGCAGATGCTTGGCAAAGCCGATCGCATCATCATTCTAGGGTATGGTACATCCGCAGTCGCCGCGTACGATCTTTTTGTTAAACTTTCCCGATTGGGTATCGATTGCATCCACTCTCTTGATGCTCATGCGAATGCATTGATTCTCAGTGAACCACGGGACAATGATCTTGTGTTCGCAATCAGTTTTTCAGGAGAATCTAAGGATGTAGTGTATCAAGCTAGGCAGGTGAAAGGTTTTGTTCCAATCATCGCCCTCACTGGTGAGACAGGATCCCCTCTCTCCAAGATCGCCGACCTTTGTATTTCCATCCAGTCATTCGAAACAACCTACCACACCGATGCGATGATTTCCCGCATGGTACAGATAGCTGTCATGGATATTCTCTTCACGGCTTTGGCAGTGAAGGGAGGAGACAAGGCACTTGCTCGATTGACCCATGCGAGACAGGGATTGTCCTTCATCAAGTTCTAATTATTCCGAGTCTTCCTCCCCCACTCTGAAACGCACGATCTTCCGGATCAACTCCAGCGGCAATGGTGTGTTCAAGGGGAATTGGATGGTTCCTTTCGATAGGCGGTAGGATCCCAATTCATCACGGAATGCATCGATTCCCGATGGTGATGGATAGAAGCCGATGTGGGTTTTCGCAGCTGAGAAATGGACGAGGTTCCGTTTCAGCTTGAATGTGGGAATCCCATAGCTGATCGTTTCGGTCGCATCGGGGGCCTCTTCATGTATCAAGGCCCTCAGTTGCTGTAGTAGTGGACGTACCTCTTCGGTACATTCGGCGATATAGCTGTCGATATCCTTGGCTATTGGCTTTTTCATGATTCAACCATACTAGCACGTATGGTCAAGCACAAGTAGTTGATATCATTCTATTCGCAATTCATTTCAAACACAGGGTTTCCAATAGGTACAACCATATCTGTCGGCAACCGAACATCATGTCATAACAAGTGTTCCTTGATGATGGTATCGCTATGAATCACAATACAGGACTCTTCGGGGAGATCTCCGAACAGGATGTAGTCCAGTATCAATTTGATGGTTCGATAGCCGGCTTCCCTGGTATTCTGGCTTATCACTGCCTTGATATCGCCTTTCTTCATATGGTGGCGAAGTGTCTCTGAAGGGTCGATCGCGACGATCAAGGCCTTGCCCAACAATCCTGCTTCACGTATGGCACTCATGCCACCTTCGGCGGCACCCGAGGCAAAGAAGATGGCATTTACCTCGGGATGTTCCATCAACATCTTTTTCACAGTGGTATATGAGGTGATATCGTCATTGGTAGCGATGCACACCGACTCGATTTGCATATGTCCGCTGTATGAGGTGTTGATGGTATGCTTGAATCCTTCCATCCGGGAGGCGTTACCCAAGAGGGACAGGGAGGGCAGAACCATTGCGATGCGCAAGTCATCCTTCCGTAGCAAATCGAATAGTCCCGCAGCAACACATCCAACGCGATAGTTGTCGATACCGATAAAGTAGTGGGTATGTGTGGTCACCACATCGTTTATGAAACAGAAGACCGGAACACCTTTTACGATCAATTCATCCAACAGATTGCATACTCTTGGATCATTTATCGGCGATATCGCCAGTGCCGAGATTCCTTCCTCCATCAAGGATTTGATTTCAGCGATTTGGCTTTCAACATCAAAATTCTTTCCATATCGATACACCAGGGAGATTCCGGAATCCGCATACTCGTTTTCGGCCTGTCGTATCCCGGCATACCCTTCATTGACCGCATAGTTGATATATGTCGGTTGTACATGGGACACCACTCCTATCTTGATGCCTTTATTGCGCAGTGCAAGACTTTTTGCGGCGGAATTGGGTTTGTAGTTCAACGCTTTCGCGATTGCGAGTACTCTCCGTTCGACTTCGGGTCGTACTTTCCCCCGTTTGTTGAGAACCCGATCCACGGTTCCTACGGACACATCTGAAAGTTCGGCTATCATCTTGATCGTGACATTCATGGTTGTTCCACTTCCCCCCTTCAAGACTCAAAGATACGTGTTGGAATCGATATGAATCCGCCCCAATCGTTTCCTAGACCCGCTGTATCAGAACCTTTTCAATTCTTTACATTTCCTCGAGCCATCGCACGGTGTCCCAAACTTCCACTCCATTGTTCTTCTGCTCTTTCCCAGGGGTACTTCTCCCCCTACGCACATGTGAAGCCAACAATGTACGCAATTCGGCAGTGATCTCCGGATAGCGATGTATCACATTCACCTTCTCCTGAATATCCGATTCGAGATCATACAACTGGAAACGGGGCATATCGTCGGTCTCTTCCCCTGGTTTGGGATACGACCACCCACCTGATCCAGGACACATTTCCAGTTTAAACCGTCCTTTGCGAATAGACAACGACCCATCGACACTCTGATGCACAATGTCGGAACGTACTTCAGGTGCTGATGATCCATTCCTCCAAATCGGCAAGTTGCTCACACTATCCTCGGCGGCATCATCGGGAAGTGGTACTCCCAACAGTTCTCCCATCGTTGCCATGAAATCGGACAAACATACGAGTTGCGACCTCACACCATGACTATGGATTCCAGCAGGCCATCGAACCATCAGCGGTATGCGGTGTCCTCCTTCATATATGTCCGCCTTGTGTCCTCTGAAGATGTAGCTTGGGTTGTGTCCAGCTGCGGCGAGTTCCTCAAAGTCGGCCATTGGCGAGCATCCGTTGTCGGATGCGTACACCACTATGGTGTTCTCATAGAGGTTCAGCTCTTTCAAGCGTGTGGTGATCTGTCCGACCACATCGTCGCACATGAGGACAAAATCACCATATTCGTTGGTTCCGGATTTCCCCCTGAATTCTGCGGTTGGGAGGATCGGGGTGTGTGGCGCAGGCATCGGGAAATAGATGAAGAAGGGTTCTTCCTTGTAGTCTTCGATTTTCTCCAAGACTTTCCTGGTCAGGTGCGGCAAGACATCTTCATGGACAAAATCGGGTGCCGTCGGACCTTTTCTCCAGAATCTTTTACCGACGTCTTCGGTTTCATGATCCGGCAACCTGGTGAATCCATCATTTTCGATATAGATGTACGGAGCCATGTCCAACGATGCGCTTATGCCGTAATAGTAATCGAATCCATTGGTAATTGGTGAGCGTTGTATCGGTTGGCCGTAGTCAACACCGTCACATGTTTCATAATCGTCCTTGAGAACGAATGTTTCATCGGTGGTGAAGTCCATTCCCAGATGCCATTTCCCGATCGCTGCAGTGGCATAACCTTGGGAACGCAATAGATGTGCAACCGTCATCCTGTCATCTTCAATCAAGGCTCGGGAGTAGCCACTCATCACTCCTGCTTTCAAGCGTGAACGCCAGTTGTAACGACCTGTCAGGATTCCATAGCGCGAGGGGGTACATACTGCTGATGTCGCATGGGCATCGGTAAAATATATTCCATCCCTACACATCGCATCAAAGTTCGGGGTGTTGAACGCACATCGCTCATTCAGCGCACTCACATCCCCATACCCCATGTCATCGGCCAAAATGTACACGATATTGGGTTTTGTGGATGATTCCTCTTTTCCAAAGCTACTCGCTTCATTGGTTGTATGCAAATTTCTATTCTTCACTTTGTGTAACCACTTTTCCTCATTTGGTATGTTCGATCATTTCGATCTTATGCTGGAATACCGATGTCGTTCGGCATTACCACCACTTGATCAATTGCGTCACTTCATCCCTGATCCGTACAAATTCCGGGGATGCAATATCCCTTGGTCTTGGCAGATCATTTTGAATGAACTTCTTCACTTTGGTAGGTTTGTTGGTGAGCACCAGGATTTGTTCTCCCAAGTATACCGATTCCTCTATATTGTGGGTGATGAACAGAACGGTCGTTCCTGTGCGTTGCCACAGTTTGATCAGTTCGTCTTCGAGTTTGAATCGTAGTGAGATGTCCAGTTGTCCATACGGTTCGTCCATCAGGAGCAACTCGGGTCCGACTGCAAAAGCTCTTGCAATGGAAACCCGTTGCAGCATGCTTACCGACAATTGGGATGGATAATAGGATCTACTGTCCGATAGTCCGACCAGTTCAAGAAATTCATCCACCTTTTCCTTCTTCTCTTTTGGAGATACTCCACGTACTTCCAATCCGAATCCCACATTTTGTTCAACCGTGAGCCAAGGCATGGCGGAATTCTCTTGAAATATATAGGCGATGTTGTGTCGCTTGAGGTCGACCGGTTCGTCATTCACCAATATCTCACCCGCTGTGATATCGTAGAGCTTTGTCAGACTATTCAGAAATGTCGTCTTACCGCATCCTGTGGGACCGACTATACAAAGGAATTCGCCCTTCGCCACTTCAAATGAAATATCGTCAAGTACGAGAAGATCCCCAAATCGTTTGGTGAGATGGTTCACCCGTATTTTCGCTTGTTTGCCTTCCACACTCATTTCACACCTCCACAAAAGACCAAGTTGCTCCAGTTTCGTCGAAGCTTAGAGGGTCGCATCCATTGCCCCCGCAATCAGTTTTCTCAAGCGCAGGAATTCGGGATCGAGATAGTCCCGTGGACGAGGCAAATCGATTTTATATTCTTGCTTCACGCTTGTGGGACAGTTGTGCAACAGTACGATTCTATCCGCCAGGTACACCGCCTCTTCAATATTGTTCGTGACGAACACTATCGTGCGGCGTTCCCTTTCCCATATTTTCTCCAGCTCTTCTTGCATCAAATATCGTGTTTGTGCATCAAGCGATCCAAAGGGTTCGTCCATGAAGAGCACCAATGGCTCGTTGCAATAGGCTCTCGCGATACCCACCCGCTGCTTCATTCCTCCCGACAGCTTGACCGGGAATGAATTCTCGAACCCCTGCAGACCCACCAGGTCGATATAGTACTGGGCCCTTCTTTTCCTTTCGGTTTTGTCGACGCCTCGTACTTTCGGACCATATTCCACATTGCCTCGTGTCGTGAGCCATGGAAACAGGGCCACATTCTGGTACACCACTCCCCGATCGGGTCCTGGGCCTTCAACCAATTTTCCATCCACATGGACCGTACCGGTGGTGGCTGGTTCCAATCCCGAGAGGATGTTCAGGAAGGTGGTCTTTCCACACTGTCCCGGACCGAACAGTACGACGAACTCATTCTCCCGCACATCCAAGTCGATACCTGAGATCACATGTTTGATGTTGCCATCCGTGATGAAGTCTTTCGTCACATCACGGCACTGAATTATCGATGCATGCGAACTGGAGCTTCCGGTTCCTTTCATCATACTCCTCCCACGTTCCATGCGCACAACCGCTTCTCGATTTCCCGCAACAGTACTTCCAAGATGAATCCCATCACTCCAATTGCGATAATTCCGACAAGGATCTGCAACATGTCATTGACTTCCATTCCGCTCACAATGATCCAACCCACTCCTTCCGAGGACCGCACCATTTCGGCCGCAACCACGGTAGCCCAACTCGATGAGATGGCAACCTGCATACCGGCGAAAATGTAGGGTACGGAGGCCGGCATCACCACGGTGGTGAATACTTGGCGTTTGTTCGCACCCAACATGCGTGCTACACCGACCAACATTTGATCGATCGCACGAGCACCGGAGAAGGCGGTATAGGTGATGCTTGCGAAGGCTGAGAGAAAAATGATGAAATACTTCGTCATCTCTCCCAGTCCAAACCACAAGATCGAAAGGGAGATCCATGCGATGGGGGGAATGGGCCTGATCACTTCGTAGAATGGTCTGAAGATTGCTTCTATCAATCGGATACGACCCATGGTCAATCCCAGCGTGATGCCGATCACCGATGCCGCGGTATAGGCCACCAGTACTCTCATCAGACTGAACATGGTATGTTGCACAATCGTATACTTTCCGATTTTTTCGGTGAAGGAGGCAAAGAAGGCCTTCAGGACTTCAAATGGTCCAGGCATCAGTTCGCCCAAAGATGAGTAGAGGACCGATATCTGCCATAGGGCAAGGAATGCGAGGATTGAGATGGTTCCGGCCACCACTTGCATCCATGGCAGATGTGCTTTGCGAGTTCCCGCAGTAGTATTGCCAAATACGCGTTTATGGTTCTTTTTGATATTCGTAGTGGTACTGTTCATACAACTTGTCCTTGCTGCAATGGGGTTGGTAATGTACATATCGCCGACTGGATGGGAATCATTCCCTGCGGCTCCCGGACATTGCGTTTCTTCGGTTGAGTTCTCACCATCGACCTCCCTTGAGCAGCTGTCGTTCAAGAAGGGTAAGCAAATAGGTGATCAATGCTCCTACAAGTCCGATGGTTATCATTCCGGCGATTATCACATCGGGTCTGAGTAGCCCGCGGGATTGTTGGATCATGAATCCCAAACCACGTGTGGAGGCGAGCATCTCCGCCGCCACCAGGGCTCCCCACGAGGATGCCAAGGCTACCCTCATTCCGGTGAGCAACATGGGCAATGCGCTCGGAATGGCGATTTTGAAGAGCAATTGGTGGTTGGATGCACCAAATGTTTGGCCAACCCATAGGTGTACAGCTTTCGTTTGCTTGATGCCGGAGTAGGAACTTATCAGGCTCGCGGTGAATGAAGATAGGAAAATCACCATTGCTTTGGAAAGAAGTCCTATTCCAAAGAGCGTGATCATCACAGGTATCCACGCGATTCCCGGTATCGGTCTGATCATATCGAAAAGCGGTCTCGTGAACCAATCGAACTTTTCCGACCAAGCCATCATGATTCCAAGTGGGATACCGACCGACAATCCGATCACGTAGCCACTCAATGCAACCTGCAAAGATGATCCCAGATGTTGCAACATGGTCGCTCCATCAGGATTGGGATTGGTGAATTTGTCTATGAAGGTCTTCACGATCTTGAGCGGACCAGGCAACGTGTTGGGTGATGCCAATCCGTAGACCTCCGTAGCCAGATACCAAGCAACCAAAAACACGGTGATGGTTAGTATGGTGACTACTGTATATATCCTCGATTTTTTATCCGTCATCTTACTCATATCAACTCCCAGAGTACGAATCCAAAGTACCGAACCAATTTCAAATCAGATCCAACAGGTACCACCCCTGTGGTTCGTGGTGGTACCTGCGATACTGTTCATGACTGTTATTTATCGTTTGGAGTATCCAATTCGATTCCCAGTGCTTCCTCCAGGATCGTCGGATCGAACGAAGCATCCACATTCTTGAGATTCGCTTCTTCAATCTTCCCGATGGATACATTGAATCTTGCATAGGAAGGCATGGCTTCACCAAAGATGTAGGACCCTGAGGTCATCTGTGCTTTGGTCACATACCGTCGGTCGATCATTTCCTGTGCCATAGTCGCATCAGTGTAGGTTCTTCCATTCTCGGCGAACCATCGCATTGAGAAGTCCTTGCGGATGGAATCGTTGGCCAAGTCTTCAACAGCACGTTGGAATGCACGCATGAACTTGACCAAATCGGCACGTCGATCACGTATCACATCGTTGCGACTGAACAACATGTCGTACAATGCGGTTTGGGTGGCATCCTCAAAGGTGGTCGCCATGACGGCTCCCTTGTCCATGACTTGGAAAGAGTATGGTGCGAAGGTTGCGATTGCATCCCCTTCCCCTGAGTTGAAGGCTTGTGCGGCCGCACCCCAATCCATATGGATGATCTTGATATCGGATTCATCAAGTCCGAGTCGATCGATATAGCGCAATACGTTGTACTGCGATGCTGTGCCGAGTGATGCCAAGAAGCGTGTGCCCTTCACTGTTTCCTTGCTTCCGTAGATTTCAGGGCTTCCCGGTACTTTTCCCTTCACTGTCATGATGGGAGAATCGGGTCGTACCCAGATACCCATTCCACCGGAAGATTCCACATCAGCGAGTAGTTTTGTGGTTCCTGTTGCGAGTGAGAAGATGGTTGCGGCTCCACTGCAGGCAACGTCGATCTGTTTCGCTGCCATTGCTTCGTTTATTGGAGCTCCGGAAGGAAACACCACCACTTCGATTTCAACTCCTTCCTCTTCAAAATAGCCGTTCTCAAGTGCGTACTGCACCGGGGCTCCTACCGCCGATGGCATCAGTCCTACTTTCAAGGGAGCTGCTGCCCGTTCTTCTGCGTTTGCTCCTGCCATCAAGATCCCTGTAGATGCCATTAGCAGAATTGCCAAGATAACCAACATTCGTTTCATGTTGCCCCTCCTCTTTTGGGTTTGCCGTTTTAGTGTGTGCGCACACACTCTAATTGTTTAGAATTCTCAGGTACAATTGTGCATTTGTCAAGAATTTTTATTTTTCTTGTAAGGTAGAAACAAGACATGCGTATAGCAGCTTCTATTTCCTTTTATTATTACATTTTATTATTTCTGTAACAAATTCCTCCAATACATTTACCCTCAAGACTTTCATATTTTTTCGCTATTCTTGTTTGATTGGATTGTTACGGCAGGTTAGATTTCATGTGTACACACACACTAATTCAACCTTTACACTTACATCAGTATGGGTGGATTGTTCATATACGTTTTCTTCATGGTTCATCGCAAAACTCTTATGGTCTGTTGTGATATCCAAGTGATGCCATGCTTGGCAGCGGTGTTGCACAATGGTCGTTATATCGAACTGTCCATGTGCTGCCGATACGGTTGCGATTCACATGTGGAATGCACTGTTGCAATGATGTAGTCCAGAGTACTCTTTAGGTTAACTTGTTAACCTAAATGATCATATTCTAGTAAATTTTCACTTTACATATCCAATATACTGAGTTAGGATACTAATTGTCAGGACTATTGGGGGATAAATTGGTGAACAAGATAACCATTTCTGATGTAGCTAAGCATGCCGGTGTGTCGAAAGCTTCGGTGAGTTATGTCCTCTCGGGACGCAAGAAGCTCAGTGACGATGTGGAGGAGAGGATTTTCGCTGCGGTCGAGGAGTTGGGGTACCAACCTCCCAATCACGCTCCTTTGTTGTCCAAGCATGCCCCCAAGGTGATCAACTTTTGTCTTCCCATCGAGACGGGTACTCTCAGTGACGATCCCTACTATATTCCCCTGATCGAGGGAGCGCTGGATTATGCGACCACGCAGGGATACCATATGATGATCACTCGTCTCAGTCAGGGTGATGAGACTGCCAAGAGGTTGTTCTACCGCTCCTTGGATTTCGTCGATGGTGTGTTGTTGTGCAACTTGCAGCGCGATCATGCCTTCGAGCAATCGTTGATCGACCGGAATATGCCGTATGTGGTCAATGGCACTCCCGACAATGTCGAGACCAAGTACTATGTCGATGCCGATATCGAGGGAATCGCGTATCAAGCTGCGACCTTCCTGCTGAAGAAGGGCTTTCGGAATATCTTCTACATCAATCTGGCCGAGCATCTCTTGCAGAGTCAACAGAGGCTCAGCGGGTTCAAGCTTGCCCACCAGGATCTCGATATCCCATGGGATGAGGGTCACCACTCCTTTTGCAATGTGAGTATGGACGATTCTGAGGCACTGATGACTGCAGTGTTGGACAGGGCGCCCCATTTCGCCGACGCGGTGGTCACATCCAACGAGATTCAGGCCAGGGGTGCGATCAAGGCTTTGCAGGAGCGTCAGATCGCCATTCCACATCAGATGGCTGTGGTGAGCATGGGAGGAAGTTCGCTTGCGATGATAGGTCACCCCAAGCTCACCACTATCGATTTCTCGCCGAAAAAGATCGGTCGGGAGACTGCGAAGATGCTTATCGAGGTCATAGAGAGGAAACGTATCCGTCCTTCCCATCTCATTGTACCCGGCAAGTTGATGGAAAGGGAATCTACATAGGCATATGTCCTGCCTGTACGGTCAGGTTGTGTGCCCTAAGGATAAAAACCACAAGGAGTGTAATGGTATGAACAAAATCAGAAACACAATTGGTGTGCTGCTGCTTTGCCTGTTGATCGCCACATCGGCTGGATCATTGTTCGCACAGGGGCAGAGTGCAACCAAGGATGAGGGTCCGATCACCTTGACGGTGTGGAACTTCAAGTATGCCGAGGAGATCGCGGGAAAGGCGTTCCAGGAGATGGACAAGTTGTTCATGGAACAGAATCCCGGCATCATCATCGACCATCAGGCCCAACCAGAGTCGAATTATTATCAACTGCTGCTTTCGGCGTTCTCGGCAGAGAGTGATCTCGATGTATTCTTGACCCACACCGACCAACGTGCCTGGGGTATTGCCGAATCGTTCCATGTGTTCGATGACGAGATTTCCGATGTGATGGGAAACTATGCCGAATCAGCCCTAAAGGCTTGCTCGGAGACCAATTCGGCCGATTCGGACATCAAGATTCTTCCGTTGACCGCCCAGGGTCTGGGTATCTATTACAACAAGGCCAATTTGGCCAAGGCGGGTCTTGATCCTGAAGCGGTTCCCTCGGATTGGGACGACTTCCTCGCTGCGTGTGAGGCACTCAAGCAAGCAGGAATCACTCCGATCATGTTCGGTAACCAGGGCAGCCCGTTCGGGATCGACTTCACCTACCGTGTGATCCTCGGTACTTTGTTCAGCGGTGATGAGATCGATGGTTTTGCCGATGGAACGACGAAATTCACCAGTGATGAATTCGTGCAGGCGACCGGGATGATCAAGGAGCTGTATGATCGTGGGTATGTCAATGTGACCAATGGCTCGATTCCCTACTTCATGGATGCGATCAACGAGTTCAAGAATGGCAATGGCGGATTCTTTCCCGGCCTTACCAGTGATATCGCCCATTGGAAGGATTTCGGCGAGGCGCTCGGGTATGAGAACATCGGATACTTCCCCGCTCCCGTGGCCGACAATGCCGCCTACCCCGAGAATCAGGTCAACCAGGGTGCCGGTATCGGATTCGCCGTGACCGAATACAGTGCCCATCGGGAAGCTGCGGTCAAGTACGCGAAGTTCATGACCAGCGGCGAAGCCGGCAAGATCTTCATGGATGCCACCGGTGCGATCGTTCCGAACTCGACGATTGAGGTGGATGCTTCGAATCCGATGCTTTCCGAGGTACTCGCCCATATGAACGGAGCTACTGTTCCCGATATCCTCAATAGGGTTCCCGGTGGAATGATCCAGGATTTCTACAATTTCATGAACCTCTATTTCATTGCGGATGAGATTTCCCAGGACGAGTACATCAAACGGGTACAGAATATCTACGAGAGCAACCTGTAGGTTTCGTTTCAAGATTATCAATCCAACGAAGTCCACTGTCGATTTCCATCGGCAGTGGCTTCGCCAATCAGGAGTTCTTGTGCAAAATCGTATGTCGAAAAAATTGAGAATGAGTCAGGATGCGAAGGATGGGTGGATTCTGTTGGCACCACTACTGGTACTTACCATCGTATTCCTCCTCTATCCCGTGGTTTCGAACTTCTACTACAGCCTCACCAAGTGGAAGGGTTTGGGTGAGCCGCAATTCATCGGTCTCGAGAACTATGTGAAGATGTTCGGTGACGATCGTTTCTACAGTTCTTTGAAGAACCTTTTCGTGCTTGTGCTCTACATCCCTCTCGGAGTCTTTGTTCCACTGCTGATCGCTTCTGTGCTGCGTGGTGGCATGAAGGGGTGGAAAATCTATCGCGCATTGCTCTATCTTCCCAATATCTTGGGACCGGTCATACTCGGCACGATCTTTGCGGTCATGCTCAGCCAGGTTGGTCCTATCACCGAGTTGCTCACCCGTTTGGGATTCGAGCACGCGAGTCGATTCTATCTGTTGGGAAAGAGCACTTCGGCCATCAACACCCTCTCCTTCCTTTTCGTGGTGTGGATGAGGGTTGGTTTCGGCTGTATATATTTCTTGGCCGCGATGAGCACCATCGATGCGAGTCTCTATGATGCCGCCAAGATCGATGGCACCAATGCGTGGCAGGATTTCATCCATATCACGATTCCCGGGATCAAGTTTTCCATCCAGTTCTTCACGGTGCTTGCGTTCATAGAGGTGTTCGCTAGAATGTACGGGATGATCTTCACCCTTACCGGTGGAGGTCCGGGCTATGCGACGTACACATTGGAGTTCGGTGTCTATATGTTGAGTTTCAGTGCCTACCAGAAGGGGTATGCGTCGGCTTGGGCGGTCATTCTCTTTTTCTTCTGCGCGATCATCGCCTTGGTGCAGATCCGCCTGATCAAAAAGGAGGAGCTCTCATGAATGTGAACGATCGAACCACGGCGACGCCCTTCGGCAATCACCACATGAAGGAGAGGCTACGCAAGCGGTCCTTGCAAAGCATCACCTATCTATTGCTTTCCCTCTTCTCTTTGATAATAGCCTACCCCATCTACTATGCGATCATTTCGAGTCTCAAGACGACCAGCGACTACACAGCCGACAAGATCGGTTTACCCAGCTCACCCACTTTGGAGAATTTCTCCCGTGTACTGACCCAGATGAATATGTTCTCCTTCCTCCTGAACACATTGTTGGTGGTGGGAGTGAGCATGGTGGTCTATTTCCTGGTGTGTACCGCAGCCGGTTTCGCTTTTGGGAAATTGCGGTTCAAGGGTCGTCTGTGGATCTTTACTTTTGTTCTGTTCATCCAGATTTTCCCGCAGATGGTGATCGCCGGTCAGTTATACCAGTTGATCAGCAAGATGAATCTGCTCAATACCCATATCGGGCTTATTCTGGTGTGGGTCGCCTATTTCGCTCCCTTCGGTACGTATATCATGACGACGTACTACAGCAGTATTCCCAAGTCCCTGGTCGAATCGGCCCGTATCGATGGGGCCGGGGTGTTCCAACAGTTGACCCGTATCATGATTCCGATCGCACGACCGATGATCGGTACGCTCGGTATCATCGGTGCCTTGGCGATGTGGCATGAGTTGCCGTTCTCGATGCTTATCCTGCAGCGTCAGGAACTGAGGACGCTTACTCTGGGAATCGCGCTCATGCAGGGTGAATTCGGGCTTCCCACCACGGTGCTCACCGCAGCCATTCTGGTGACTTCGGGTGTTCCGTTGATTCTGTACATAATTTTCCAAAACTACATCACCATGGGATCCACCGCGGGTTCCGTCAAGGGATGATCGAATGGCTTGTAACCGGAGGAACCATGAAACAATCGAATGATTTTGCCCACGATATGATCGACCTCGATGTGTATCCCGATAGGACGCTTTTTCTCGCTTCCCGTGATGTTGCCCTCGCAGAACAAGAGGATGGGAGTGTGACGCTTTCGATTCCTTTCCAACCGATGCACCACAACGGTACGTTCATGCCGATGGATGGTGGCAAGTGTATACCGACGGATTTCACCTTGATTGCCTATGGTGACGAGGTGGTTCGTTTCAGCGGAGCCTTCTCAGATGAGCAGGTCGAGAGGCAATCACTCATGCTCGATGAGGACGGTTCGATGGAAAGGCAGCCGTTGCATATCGAGATGGTGTCAGAGGGTATCCACGAGATTCGGGATGCCAATGGCCGCACGCGGGCACGTATCACTTCCATATCGCACAAGGTGCGCATGTGGAGCGATCTGCAGCGTGAATCCGATCCGATGTTGACTCTCGAGCTGTTTCCCGATGGGGACACGTCCCGTCCGGTGCGGTTCACCGACTATGACCACTTTTTTCCGGGAAAGCTTGAATCGGTGCCTTTGGGATATGTGGAGGATGACCAAAGGGTTTCGGGTACCCTGTTCTCCATCCATGCTGGTCCCAACGAACATTTCTACGGTACTGGTGAGCGTTTCGGCAGACTCGATTTGGCCGGCAGGACGGTTACCTTGGAGAATACCGATGCGTTGGGAACAGCGAGCAGGAAGGCGTACAAGAATGTTCCGTGCTATGTTTCCAGTGCCGGCTATGGTGTGTTCATCCATTCCACTTCCCATATGCGTCTATCTTTTGCCGATATCTCCAATCGTGCGGTGCAAGCTCTTGTCCATGACACAAGGTTGGATCTGTTTGTGATGGGGGGAGGTTCTCCAGAGCGGGTGATTCGCAATTATCGCGGGCTCACCGGTTTTTCTGGCGAGCTTCCTTTGTGGAGTTATGGGATGTGGATGAGTCGAATGACCTACTTTTCGGCCGATGAGGTTGAGTCGATCACCTCCAGGTTGAGGAGAGAGGGGTATCCGTGTGATGTGATCCATCTCGATTCGGGGTATTTCGCTGGGGATTGGGTGTGTGATTGGAAGTTCTCCACCGAGCGGTTTCCCGAGCCGGGTAAGTTTGTCGAGCGGCTCAAGCAGCAGGGGTTCCGTATCAGTCTTTGGCAGACGCCCAATATTGGGAAGGACAATCCTTTGTATCCCGAGGCGGTGAAACATGGGTATTTGCCTCCATTGAAGGATGGTGAGCACATGCTCACCATGAGTGATTTCTCGGGGCAGGATTTTGGTGGTCAGATCGATTTCACCGATGCTGCTGCTACCGAGTGGTATAAGGGTTTGTTGCGTGGTTTGCTCGATCTTGGCGTTGAGTGCATCAAGACCGATTTTGGTGAGAAGATTCTCCTCCATGCCGATTTCAAGCATATGTCGGGGGAACGGTTGCACAACATCTACAGTCTGTTGTATCAGAAGGCGGCTTTCGAGGTCACCGGGGAGTATTGTGACAAGCCGTTCATCTGGGGTCGGTCCACTTGGGCCGGTGGCCAGCGATATCCTCTCCACTGGGGTGGCGATACGTCGGCCACATGGGATGGGATGGCATCCACCCTTCGTGGAGGTTTGCAGTTCGGTCTTTCGGGATACACGTTCTGGAGCCACGATATCCCGGGGTTCCATGGGTTGCCCGAGTTCATGAACAGTTGGCCGTCCGACGAGTTGTATCTGCGATGGACGCAGTTCGGGGTGTTCACTTCGCATATGCGGTACCATGGTTCCACTCCACGGGAGCCGTGGGAGTTTCCAAAAGTCGCGCCACTGGTCCGCTCTTGGTTGCGTCTCCGTTACGCCCTCATACCTTATATCCTACAGGAGGCCGCCCATTGTACGGATGGTACCAATGGAAGGCCGATGATCGCTCCTTTGTTGCTTGATTATCCTGAAGATCCGAATGTATGGCATATCGATGACGAGTATCTGTTCGGCCGTGATCTGCTGGTCGCTCCCATCATGAATGATGAGGGGGTGAGGGATATCTATCTTCCTGATGGGATTTGGATCGATTTGTCTTCAGGCAGGGAATTCGAGGGTGGTCGCTGGTTGTGCGGTGTAGGGTGTGCGCTCGGTGCATTCCCTGTCTTCGTACGCTCCGGGGCGACCATCCCCTACTACCCTGAACGGGTCGATTCGACCGATGATATGGACTTGCTCAAGGTCGGGCATCTACACTTCGCCGAAGGGGATGCTGATTTTGGTGGATTGGCTGCAACTCCGTTCGGACCGCTTTGTGGCTTCAATGAGAGGGATGTGCGCATCAGTTATCGCTAGGTGTTCGACGATGTGATGTGGTGGCCGCACGGTCACCGATGGGGTTATATGGTATGTGGAAACAAGACTGGCAAGAGTTGCGGCAACATTTCGATGACTTCTGGAAACGTGAAGGTTATATTCTTTCGAAGTGGAATGGGTATGTGGACACCGATCGTGTCACCTGTCCTGATCCTGAAAGGGAGCTTGTGGATATCCGGGAACGGATGGAGGAGATCGCAAGGCGCGGATCATGGCAAGATTTTTATCTGAATCCCTCTTTGGTGGCGATGCACCAACGCAATGCGGTGGGCCATGGGTACTATGGTGGGGATTTGATTCCATTCTCCTATTGTGATTGGGGTACGGTTACCTTGGCTCCCATGTTGGGGGCCGAGCAGCATTTCAGCAAGGATACGGTGTGGTACACCCATAAAGAGCATCCGATTTCGCCCGAGAATGATAGGTCTTTGGTGCTGCGCGATGATGATCCGTGGTTCACCATGCTTCGACAGTTGGTGCGTACCGGATCGGAATGGGCGAAGAATAGGTATCTGTGCGGAGCCCCTGCGGTGTGTGGTGGCTTGGATGTGCTTGCGGAGCTTCGTGGTGCTTCCGAGTTGTGTATGGATCTGGTGCTAGAACCCGAATGGGTGAAGAAAAAACTGCAGGAGATCGATACGGTAAGCAGACAGGCCTTCCACGCTCTGTACGATATTGTGAAGGATGATGAGGGTGCAATGTTCCATGCCTTCTTCATGGTTTGGGGGCGGGGAAAGACTTCGTTGATCCAATGTGATTTCGCCACTTTGATCAGTGAGGACATGTATCGTGAATTCATGATACCTTCGATTTTGGATGCCGTTTCGTATCTCGATTACAGTCTCTACCATGTGGATGGACCGGAGGCGCTGAGAACTGTGGACGCCTTGTTGGAGATCGATGGTCTCGATTGTATCGAGTTCACTCCCGGGCCTCAGGTGCCGCAAGGCGGTGATCCCCGCTGGTACCCTCTCTACAAGAAGATCAAGGATGCGGGCAAGTGTGTCCAGGCGGTGGAGATGCAGGCCGAAGAGGTGATTCCACTTCTCGATGCGGTGGGCCCTGAGGGTATGTACCTGATGGTGAACTGGCGTTCAAAAGAGGAACATGACGAGGTGAGCAGACTCGTTGACAGACGTTACAGGACCAGAGCGTGAAGGATTTTGGATGCGACCGGTGAATCACCGGTCGTAATTATGTAATCGTTGCTGCTAGAGTCGTTCCTTGAATGGGACTCTGCGGTTGGGGCAATTCTCGCGTTCGCAGTAGGCGCAGCTCTCGTAGTCTGTGGTTGCGGAGGCGAAGAGCATTCCGGAAACTGATTTGTTGGGAATCATCAATGAGCTTTCGGTGAGTGTGACTCCTGCTTGATCGGCTCCTCCGAGAAGTCTGAATAATCCCTGCATTTGCTCGATCGGCCAGATGTCGACATTGCCCGAACCTGGGTTCAAACTCAATGGTTTGGTGATGCCAAAGTGGTTCTTGCAGTGTTCCAGCATATATCTGCGTGCCGCACCGAGGGCTTGGTTCTTCACCGAATCCAACCAATAGGGTGCGAGAAAATCGAGTGGGGAGAGGTCGTAACGTTCCATCTCATCTCCGCAGGTGGCCACATAGCCTATGACCCTATGCACATCGTCGAGGGCAGCAAGGGCTTTTCCAACGAAGCGTTCTTCACCGATGGTCACCGAAGGCAATCCATCGACTTTGCCATGCTCATCGATGAACATTTCACGCAACAATACTTTCGGTTGCAATCTCTCTGAAGCCGCTTCGAACAGTATCGTGGCATCCTCTTGGGCATCATCGATGTCTGCGTAGCGGATACTGTGTTGGTACTGCGAGAATTTCGCTTCAAACGGTACGGTAAGGACAATCGGATCAAAACTCATGTGGTTCTCCAAGCTAAGGGGTTGGTGTGCATGTCGCATCGGTACCGGTAAGTCGTTGCCATGTGGTTTTCATCATGCCCACGGCATCGAGGTCCGCAGAGTGGATACAGACGATTCCCGGTTCTATTGAATCGGGCATGGTACGTTCGGAAAGGGTTACATGCGGGCCAACTGCGTCTATCAGGATGGCCTTATTATTCTCAGATGGCAGAAACCCTTTCATTCTCAGCATCTGTGAGGAGACTTCGGCCATAAAGGATTCCAAGTGGGCACCTCCATATCCTTTGGGTGGGAGGAATATGCAGGTCTTAGGACGACCGTGGACGCCCCATCCACGATAGCAACTCGCATCGGTGGTGGTTTTTGGCAGTTCATTCGTACTCTCGATCAAAAGTTTCGTGAGTTTTGGATCCACTTTGCCATAACTGGTGGAGAAGATCGGAGCGAGTGGTCGCAAAGCGGCTACTTTCGATTTCACTTGTTCGAGTGTTGTGTCATCGACAAGATCGATCTTGTTGATCACGAACCAGTCGCTGAACACGATCTGCTCCTCAAGCGTCTTCAACGCCTTGGAAAGGAGTTCGAAGCGGTCGACATCCACCACACAGAGCATGCCACCATAAGAAACCGTATGGTTGGTTCTCTGTTGTATGATCGAGACGATCTCCAAAAGGGGACTTGGCTTGGCGAGTCCCGAGGCTTCCACGATGATGAGATCGGGAGCGACTTCGGCCATCGCCTCGACCGACTCGATGAATGAGCCGCTGAGGCAACTGCAGAAGATCTGTCCTCCCGAAAGGCTCTTGGAAGAGACGATCTTGCCTGATTGCTCGACCAAGGCTCCATCCACAGCGATGGAACCGAAATCATTGAGTATCAAGCCGATGCTCTTGTCGGTCAGGGTGCCCAACAGGCTGTTGATCACCGAGGTCTTCCCCGATCCGAGGAAACCGGTGACCAACACCAGTCGGATGGTTTTGGCTTTTGCCATCAGAGGACCTCTTGTATCCTTGCGATCAATTCTTCACGGCTTGGGATAATCGAGGAGAAGGCCAACGTACCGTTGATGTAGATGCTCGGCAGCTGCTTCACTCCCACTTCCCTGCAACGGGCGATGTTCTGCGGTACGGTATACTTGTACTCGACCAATTCGATCTCATCGTCCATATGCTTCACCGCATCCTGGGCCGCTGCCCACATGTAGGTGCAGGCTGCGCAGGTGGCCGAATCGAGGGTAAACACTTCCACAAGTGGCTTCTGCAAGTGAGCATAGTCGGGCAGTTCACCTTCGAATTTGATTCCTTCACTTTGGTAGTTGGCGACCATCGCACGGGCGCTGTCGGTTTCATGTACCGCGTGTTCGGCTGCGATTGCATTCTCCACCGGCACGTCGTAGGGCATGTCGCATCCCGGAGAGATGATCAGGCGACCCGAAGAAGCCGAATCGATCAGATCAACGACTGTCTTCATATTGTCCTGTTGGTTGCCGAACAGCATCACCGAGGTCAATGGGATGTTCCCCCCAATGGTGATCTCGTACTTGTCGGTGATTTTCTTCGCATTGACCAGGTTCACGTTCTCATCGACCGAGAGGCTGTCGCATTTGGTACGGCACATCGGTTCGATATTCATCGTCGCGTTTCCGCACACGAAGAACGAGCTCAAGCCGTTCTTGGACCGTATGTGGTCGAACAATTCACTGAAGGGTTTCTCCATGAACTCTGCGAAGTGGTCGGGTGAAATTTGGGAGATCAAGGGATCGGTTACCGCCACCACGTCGATGCCTGCATCGATAAGATACCCACTGACCGCCTTGGCGACTTCATTGGTGTATTCCAGTAGTCTATGGACATACTCGGGCTGCAACATCATGTCCATGAAGATTTCGGTTCCCCTGAGGTGGGATGCCAAGGTGAAGGGTCCACAGCATACTCCGTAGAGGGCTGTGGTATCTCCAAAGGCCTTCTTCAACCGCTTGGTCGCCTCCAATTCCATGGCAAGCCGTCCCTCGTCGGTTCGGGGTATCTTGTTTGGTATGTCGGTGGTTTCGGCGAGCGGGTGGCTGGCTACGCTTGGTGGTCCATCATCGGCCCATGCCATGTCGCAGCCAAGGATCTCCGCCTCGATTTGAAGATCGAACATCACCGGTTGCCCGTCGGGATGGTAGAGTCGATTGACCTCCAACGCCGATTCGACCAAGGCTTCGACGTCCGTCGAGACCTTTTTCGCATCATGGCCGAGCAACTTTCCCGCATGGACTCCGGTGAACGGCACCCATGCCAATTTGTCCGTCGATTTTCCTTCGATGGTGCGGAGCACCCGCTCTTTACCTGTCATGTAATCTCCTTATCAGGCGCCTTTGCACAGTTCCAGCGCAACCTCGGCGGCTGTTGCCGCATCGGGGGTGTACTTGTCGGCACCAATGGTATTCTTGAATGATTCGGTCACCGGAGCACCTCCGACCATGACCTTGATCTTATCGTGCAAACCCGCCTCATTGACGGCTTTCACGACCGCTTCCATTTCCTTCATCGTGGTGGTCAGCAAAGCCGAGCATGCGATGATGTTGGCATTGTTGGAGACCGCTTCCTCAACGAAGCGCTTCGGAGCAACATCGGTTCCGAGATCGATGACCGTGAGGCCCTTTCCCTTCATCATCATTCCGACAAGGTTCTTACCGATGTCGTGCAGGTCTCCCTTCACTGTTCCAATGACCACCGTACCCCTATTCTGGGCATTTCCGGCGGCCAACAGAGGCTTGAGGATCTCCATTCCGGCGTTCATCGCACGAGCTGCGATGAGCACTTCGGGAACGAAGACTTCATTGTTCTTGAACTTTACTCCGATTACGTTCATACCCTCGAGCAGTCCCTGGTCGAGAATATCTTCCGCGCCCATTCCCTCGTCAACGGCCTGTTGTACGAGTTCCTTGACTTCCTTGGCTTTCCCTTTTTGTAGAAATTCGGAAAGTGCTTTCATGTCAGCCATATCATTTCCTCCCTGTATGGATGTCCTGTCTATCGCTTGGTCCACGAAGCACGTTCACGACAACCAAGGTTTCCTGACTCGCGTTTCACCCTCCCCTGCTCCTTCCCGGTTTCCCAGTGGATTTGTACAGGTTCGTCCACGCTTACAGTGACGGGCTCGTGGAGGAATCACACCTCACTTCCCTTGCAATCGCCGAATAAAGTTCTATGTGATATACGGTAACCCGAGG
>CAYZJV010000014.1:0-9348 GCA_964478945.1 uncultured Spirochaetaceae bacterium
GAGCGGGAGCAATCCGTCTCCATCGGGGGCATTCACATTGTAGCCGCTCTCCAATAGAGCCCTCACCACTTCGCTGTTGTCGTTCAAATGACAACCCAACGCATAATGCAACGCGGTCTCACCGGTGAAGGATCTCCTGTCAGGATCATCGGAGTAGGATAAGAGCAAGAGGGACACCTCATTCATATCCGCGGCACAGGCATGCATCAATGGAGTCATTCCCTGTGAATCGACCACATTGGGCTGTGCGCCTCCATCGAGAAGCACCTTCACCACTTCCACATCGTCCAATGCGTGGACGAGCACGGGATATCCCTCGGAATCCACCGCATTGGGATCAACTCCCAACGCCAGCAAAGTCCTGAGCATGGGAACGGGGTCGGGATTCTCATACATCGTCAACACCAGGGCATTCTGTTCCACCGCTTGGTCATCACTTTGCCAGAGCTCATCGAAATCGATCTCGTCGTCTTCCTCATCCCTCGGCTCGATATAGAGATCCATGGGAAGTTTCGTGTTTGGATCGGCACCCTTGGAATGGAAGAACCTCACCAGACGATCATTGGTGTTCGATGCGGAGGAAAGCAAAAAGAGCAGATCCAGTTCCTTCTGTGAGACCGATGGAAGTTTTGAAAACAAGAGAAGTGCGACTTCACCATTGGGATTGTTGATCACCGCTTCACTCACGATATCGAAGGTGACTTGAGCCCCGGCCTCCAATAAAATATTGATGAGAGAAACATGTGCATTGCGTAATGCCGCATACCACAACGGACCATGCCCATCCTCGTCGCAATCGTTCACATCGCGAATAGATACGAGCAACGATTCCAACTCCTTCGTATCATTGCCCGATTTGGCGATTTCACACAACCTACCGAAATTATCCGAAAGATCCATCATTGACTCCTTGCCGTCCATTGTACCACCACTATCCCAAGCTTGCCATGAAAGAATGAAGCTTGACATTCAACGCCACCGAAGAATAAGATATCCATGCACACGGTTCGGTTGGTTCCAAGCCATCCGCGAAGAGGGAAACGGGTGAAAGTCCCGTACGGTCCCGCCACTGTGACGAGGTAAGAACGGCTGCCGCAAGGCGACCACTGGAGTGATCCGGGAAGGTGCCGTTACGTAATCCTCCAAGTCAGGAGACCTGCCGTCTGCGAACCTGTCGGCCATCATAGGGCCGGACCCACGGTGTATGGGTCGGGTATGCAGACTCATGCCCAACTCAAGATAGAGGAGTATGGGTATGAAAAACCATCGTCCGCAGTTCATCTTCACGGTATTGGCATTGATCGTGATCGCGCTTCCTATTGCAGCCCAAGGGGCTGCCGAGACGTCATCTAACATCGAACCGGTGGTTTCGGTCCTTGATTCCAGGGGGATCGAAATCTCTCTTCGGGAATATCCCGACAGGATCGTTTCCCTCAGTCCGAACATCACCGAAACCCTCTTTGCACTCGGTTTGGGTGACAAGATGGTCGGAAGGACCGACTATTGCGATTATCCTGAACAAGCCAAGTCGATACCGGCTATGGGAGATCTCCTTTCCCCAAGTGTTGAAAAGATCGTCGCTGCGGAACCGGATCTCGTCATTATCAGCAATCTTGGACAATTGCAGACGATCGAGGCGATAGAACTTGCCGGTATTCCCGTCGCATTCATCGATGAACCCCAAAAAATGGAAGGCACATATCGGATTATCGAGAAGGTCGGCGCACTCACCGGTACCACCGAGAAGGCGAATTCCATTGTGGATGGAATGCAGGCGATGATAGATTCGATCGAACCGATTCCCGTAGATTCACGTCCCACGATCTACTATGTGGCGGGATTCGGGGAATGGGGGGACTTCACCGCGACGGGAGACACCTTCCTACATGACATCATAACCCTTGCCGGTGGTGACAATATCGCATCCGAAGCGATCAACTGGAGTTTTCAGCTGGAACTGCTGCATGCCAAGGATCCGGATATGCTCATCCTACCACCCCTTTGGGGTTCCACCTTCGAAGAAACCCTTGGACAATTCGTGAACCATCCATCCTACTCATCGCTGTCCGCGGTGAAACAAGGGAACATCATACCGGTGGACAGCAATATGATCGAACGACAAGGTCCACGTAGTGCCCAGGCCGTTGAGCAACTTGCCAAAGATATCCGCAAGTTCTTGAGGTGACCGATGGTACGCCGTTCCATGCTTCCAGTGATTGCCGCGATATTGTTGATCACATTGATGGCGGTTACCGCGTCCGCATTGACATTCGGTCCCGCAGGAATCCCGTTGCAACTGATCGACGACATACTCTTGTCGGGACCGACTCCAAGCGAAGGTGCAGCCTATTCGATCGCCCAGCATAGGATCGTGTGGACTCTTCGTCTTCCCCGCATACTTACTTCATTTGTGGCGGGAATTATTCTTTCCGTGGCTGGAATGGTATACCAGGCATTGTTCAGAAACCCGATGGCCGATCCGTATGTACTGGGTATCTCGAGTGGAGCGGCCTTCGGCGTCTCGCTCGCGGCCTTTCTCGGGTTCATCGGAGGAGCCACCGGAGTGTGGCAGGTCCCGCTGGTGGCATTCGCCGGAGCAGCCGGGACGGCGATCTTCATCATGATGCTATCAGGGGGGGTACGTCGATCCCCCACCGCACTGCTGCTCACCGGAATTGCCTTGAATTTCCTCCTATCGGCCCTCATGACCCTCTTCATGTATCTCAACAGGGCACAACTCCAAAGCATTATGCAGTGGACACTTGGAAGCTTCGGATCATCGAGCTGGAACAAGCTGCTGGTGATGGGGTCGATGGGTATGGTGGGTATAATTCCCATCATCTTCCTGACGAAGGAACTCGACATCCTTCTGCTTGATGAAGCCTCGGCAAGAAGTATCGGAGTATCGGTGAAAACGGTACGACTGGTGTTGCTACTCTTCTCCACGCTGGCCACCGCCGTAACAGTGGCATTCTGCGGCACAATCGGATTCGTGGGATTGATGGTACCCCATATCATGAGGTTGGTCACAGGACCACGACATCGCCTCCTGTTGCCCTTCTCGGTCATGGGAGGAGCGTTGATGATGGTGGGGGCCGATACCGTATCAAGAACCGTATTGGGAGCCTCGGAACTCCCTGTGGGAGTGATCACCGCAATCGCAGGAGCCCCCCTGTTCATCATCCTGCTGGTGAACTCCAAGAGGAGTACGCGATGAACGACGGCTATGCCATGACGGTAACGGACCTCCATTGGTCCTACCGCCACACACCACTGTTCGAACACTTGTCCACACGTTTGCCCGAGGATGCGTTCATCTCAATAGTGGGACCGAACGGATCGGGAAAAACCACCTTGCTGCGCAACCTCTTGGGAATACTGGAACCCTCACAAGGGACGATCGAACTATTCGGTAGGAAGCTCGATACCTATTCTAGAAAGGAAATGGCCAGAAAGGCCAGCTATGTACCGCAAACGAGTAGATTGGAATACGATTTCTCGGTCTACGAATGTGTGGCCATGGGTCGTTATGCCCACGGGGGACGTCTTTCGGTACTCTCGGGTGAGGACCATCATTTGATCGAGGACGCCTTGGAAGCGATGGAGATGTCCCTTCTCTCCGATCGATTGGCCACCGAATTGTCGGGAGGCGAGTACCAACGGATGCTCATCGCACGTGCATTGGCACAGCAATCCGAGATCATATTGCTCGACGAACCGGTGAGCCATCTCGATATCCACAACCAAAGGGAAATACTCCGTCTTCTCAGAGGTTTGGTGGACCGAAAGATCGCCACGGTGGTGTGCGTACTCCATGACCTCAATGCAGTCAGTGCCTATAGCGACCGGGTGGTGATGATGCGAGAGGGAGCCATAGTCGCCGAGGGAACGGTGAGGGAAGTCCTCACCAAGGCGAGGATAGAATCGGTCTATAGGATAGAGGTTGAGATCGCCTCCATTGGGGATGCGGACAAGCCGCTTATCCTTCCCTGCTGGTGACCGACATCAACGCATTCCCGTCTTCTTGATGATGTGGAAACCGAATTGGGTTTGTACGATAGGACCAATGGAACCGTTGGAAAGCCGTTTCACGGCCTGCTCGAACGCGGGAACCATCGCACCTTCTCCAAACCAACCCAAATCACCACCCTTGCTCTTGCTTGGACAGGTGGAGTAATCGCGCGCCACCGCTGCAAAATTGGCACCGCTTTTGACCTTCTTCAACAATTCTTCCGCCAATCTTCTATCCTTTACGAGAATGTGACTTGCCCGAAATTCCATATTTTCACCCCCACTTTTCCATATCTCGCAACATATCGATGTAGTAGCGTCCTTCCAATGGTACATCGGCTACACCGAAACGTGATCGGAGGGCAGCCAATTGATCAAGCGCATCCCTCATTTCCATATCGTTTGCATCATCCTCCAGCAACAGCTCCATTTCAAGGTAATCGCCCAGATGATCCACATGCACCAGTTCCACTGTGAGGTCGCCGTTTTTCCACATGGAACCGACCTTTCTCTTTTCGATCAAAGGAGTGTAGCCAAGGGAAGTGAAGAAGGCCTTCACATCACCGTTTGAGACATGGAATTCGATCTCCCTGTTGACTTCAACACCATCGGCACGATCTTCCTTATGTTTTCTGGTGACCACCAGGTTGGTGCCATCCTTACGGATCCTGAATTCAGTTCCTTTCCCTTTCCTGCCATAATACACATCGTACTTGTCGATAGGGACCGCCGCAATGTTTCCCAACGCTTGCGATATCACAGCTGGGAGGGAAACGAGCAAGGAAGGATCGATGGCCATCTTACATTCGACTTCCTTGGCCATATCACTCCTTCCAGGGGAAGATCATTCCCTTCAAGGTACGTGTTCCAACCTTCTCCCTCTCTTCAAACAGAAGCTCCTCCCACGGAAGATGCTTCCTGTCGGTATCGGGGTGGGCCTCAATATAATCGTACTTGAACATCAAGAGCTTCACCGCCACCTGTCTCGACAACTGTATCCCCGCGACTCCGGGTATGATCGTGGCGAACAATACGGTCAACACCAGATTGAAGATGTGATAAATACCGAAGAACAGGGAAAATCCCAGATTGTCGGCAACGATCACCAAGGACTTCTTCAGCGTCTTCAAAGGCTTGTCGTCCGGCATCTGCACCGCCAAAGGATAAAAATACATCATCGCCAGAAGGAACGCCAATGCCACCCAGAATACGATCACCGCGACCACGAATGCGACAATCGAATCGTAGGACAAGTAGAACGGGATGACGAACATCATCACCGTCACCAAAAGCAGGTTGATGATGAAATGGAGAATCGCATGTCGCCAGATCTTTGCAAATGCACCTTTGAATTCGGAAAATCCAGGTCGAATGTACCATGCATATTCCCTGGTATGCACCGCAACCGCACCGTTGTAGAATGAATGCAATGCCAAAGCGACGATGGCGACAGCCAATCCGCCGAAGGGAGAGATTGCGAGCAACTCCAGCGCACCATAGAGTGCGAGGAGCACCACGAGATACCCCAAGTTCAGGACAACCAAAGAAATGAGATTGTCCCAACTGTCGAAAAACGCTTTTTTAATGAAGAACCCTGTCATAACGCTAGATTAGCCGTCTTTCATCGGTTATGCAATAAGGTAGGCATACGAAAAACGCTTCCCCCACCCCGTATCCCTTAGGACGTGGATGAGGAAAGCGTCTCGATAGCGGCGAAGGGACTCGGACCCCTGACCGAACGGATATGAGCCGTTTGCTCTACCAACTGAGCTACGCCGCCGCAAGCTTTGTCGCCACAAGCGACAGGCGCAACTATACCGATGAACGACAATACTGTCAATATCCCCTGGCAGGAAAACTACTGTTCCGACAACGAAACCAGATACCAGCGACCCTTGCCATCACCAACGAAAATGCTGTCCCACCGTTGGAACTTGCCATCCCATCCAAGTAGATACAGGGGCAGGTATACTTGCGTCGAGTCGACCCGAGGTTTTCCGATGGCGACCGATGCAGGCAGGACGGTGGCCAATCTTTTGTTTTGGAGACGATTGAAGGGAAAGCGCACCTCAGGGTGTACGTGAAGGGTATACCATTCGGGATGGTAGACATCGTCGAAGGCAAGATACGCAGCTTCAACGGCGGGATGGGAAGGAGAAGCCGGATCCTCCAAGGGACCTATCGGAGAATCGATGGGAAACAATCCCATTCCCCCGGTGGCAAGCAATCCCCCGTGCACCGAGCCACCGGCCAGAGGAGCAAGACAGGTACAGAGGATCAGGAGAATGGAAAAGAACAGTCGCTTGGAGCACATGCCCAATGATGCACCCGATTGCCAATGGAAGTCAAACGGTCTCTGGACATCCGGTGAACGTTTCATTACGATGGCATCGATGATTGCGAACACTGCCAGAAGACTCATAGCCCATCTCACCGCGGACTTCACGGAAACGGTAAGGGATCCCCTTTGGCGGGACATTCCATTGTCTCCTGCGTTCAAAAGGTTGTTCACCAGCGGCCACATGCAAAAACTGGCCAGGATAAAACAGTTGGGTCCCGCCCACCTCGTGTATCCTGGGGCGGTTCACACCAGGCTGGACCATAGCCTCGGAGTGTTCCATGCCACACGATTGATCGTGCTTTCACTTTTGACCCAAATCCAAAGGGAGGGGACGAGTCGTCTAGTGACCGAAGAGGGAATCAACGCATTGTTGGCAGCCGCCATGTTGCATGATCTTGGACACTTCCCCTATGCCCATGCACTCAAGGATGTGATCGGAGAGGAACATGAGGCGTTGGGTGCAAAACTCATTGCATCAGATCGACAACTGGGAAAAATCATCGAGGAAAACCTGGGAACCCGAGTGGAAACGGTGTGTGCCATCATAGACACCTCGCTTCCCTGCGATGATCCGGAAACGACATTTCTGCGAACGATATTGAGCGGAACGCTCGATCCCGACAAACTCGATTATTTGAGCAGGGATGCGCTGTTCTGCGGCATCCCATATGGAATCCAGGATGCTTCCTACATCATCAGGCATTTGGCCATATTGGCGGAAGACCTGCCGATCGGACTGCCCTTCGGTGCCATCGGATCGGTGGAGCATCTCCTGTTCGCCAAGTATTCGATGTATCGCAACGTCTATTGGCACCATGGTACGAGAAGCGCCACCGCGATGATCAAGAAGGCGGTGAACATGGGCTTCAATGAAGGATTGTTCACCGAATACGATTTGTATGGACGTGACGACGAGTCCTTTGCCTCACTCTTTCTCGAACATCCCGATTCCACCGCGACGAAGCTCTTCACATCGGTAAGGGAGAACAACCTTCTCGTTCCCAAGGTGAACCTGCCGTTCATCCGGAACACGAAACATGATCAACTGTATACGGACGCAACGATGAAGGAATCCATTGAACGGGAAGTGTACGAAAGACTTCGAGTACACCACCACCTCGCGCCACATGAAGTGATCATCGACATCCCCGAGGATGTTTCGTTCGAAGCCGAAATCCCGATTTTGATGGAGGACGGGAACGTACTTTCCTTCTCCCAAGTCGACGAATTGTTCAACCCAACCGTAGTGAAGGCCTTTACCTCGAGTTTGAGAAAAATCAGACTGTTTACGAAAGATTCGGTGCCCGGGGCCGAAGCACTTGAAATAGTCGAAGGAATACTGGACACCCATGATTGACACGACACACCACTGGAGAGAATTGCTTGAGGGAGATATTCCCCCTTGGGTGATGAGATATATAAAACTTACCGGAAAAGCCATCAACAGGCATCGGATGATAGCAGAGGGAGATTCGGTGCTTCTCTCGGTGTCGGGAGGGAAAGATTCGCTCGCTCTCGCATTGGCACTCTCCATCCGCCTCAAGTGGTTGCCGATTTCCTATACCATGAAGGCGGTGATGATAGACTGGAAGGAACACCCCATCGGAGAACCCGCAAGGGACAAGTTGCACGAATACTTCGATGCGCTGCATATCGAACTGACCATACTGGAGGAACAACAATACCCCGAGAGCTTCAAGGGTGAATTCAACTGTTATCTCTGCTCGCGCAATCGACGAAGGGTACTGTTCAATTATGCCGAGGAACACGGGTGTTCCCTGATCGCCATGGGACACCATCTGGACGATCTGGTGGAAACCACCCTGTTGAACCTCACCTCGAGAGCCAAATTCTCCACCATGTTGCCCATTCAAGAATTCTTTGGAGGTAAATTGCATATCGTGCGACCCATGATTGAGGTCCATGAGCATACCCTTCAACGACTCTGTGAAATCTATCGCCTACCGGCGGTCAAGCCCGTCTGTCCCTACGACAGGACAAACATCCGCTCCAGATTGAAGCCGATAGTAAGGGACTTGGTCCATCTCGATAGGGATGCGCGGGAACACATCTACAACGCACATGGGTTTTCCTACCGGATACCCCGCGAAAATGGATTGGAAAAGAACCACAACGGGTAAACACAGTTGCGGTCCAACCCATTTTGGAGTATTGTGGAAGCATGACAATGAAGAGGACGACACACGTGAAAAGAGTGATATTGACGCTATTGGTGTTCTTGATGTTTGCAACTCCCCTCATGGCGGCGAGTACCGGTACACGCTACCTATCGGTCGCAAAAGGGGCGGAATCGGATTACTTCCAATTCGACGAAAAGGGAGTATATGTACCGCAAACCGACGAACCTGTGGAACTGAAGGCGGGATGGATCATCCTTTCAGGACAGGAACCGGTCACCATCACCGGTCGAAACACCACCATCGTCCTTCAGAAGGAATCGATACTCACCATAGGTTCCACCAAGGTGGACAGCCCCTCCTACTACCTTGTGGCAGGATCGGCATCCTTCCTCATGGAACGAACCTTTTCGGGGACTCTTGAGGTCTCCACTCCTGTGGGAATCTACAAACTCACCGGTCCAGGAGAAATGTTCGTATCTTCCGATTTTGCGGAGCTCGTATTTTCACTTGGAGGACAAATCCAAGTCATCAATACGATTACCCGCCAACTATCGGAGGTTCCACCCTACACGTACCTGAATCTCGCCGATCCGTTCCTCAATACAAAGGAGATATCCCGACAGACCTATGAGACACTGTCAATCAATCCCGACAGAAGTCCCGCCAGGATGTTGCCGAGTGCAAAGGTGGAGGATGGCATCACCTTCAAGGCTCCTGCTTCCCTGTTCCCGGTCGCGGAAGTGGAAAAGGCTCCTGTGGTGGAACAGCCGAAGAAGGAAGACCCCCCGGTTGTCGAACCAAAACCCGTTCCCGCCAAAGTGGTGGAGACACCACCAGCAGTCGGTGAAAAACCCG
>CAYZJV010000014.1:9448-53206 GCA_964478945.1 uncultured Spirochaetaceae bacterium
AGCCGAAGGCACCTGTCGTCGAAGCACCCATGGTGGAACCCGAGCCGAAGGCACCTGTCGTCGAAGCACCCATGGTGGAACCCGAGCCGAAGGCACCGGTAATCGCTACGACATTACCCGAGGCACCGATAGTCCGGCCGGAATCTCCGATGGTGGAGGAAGCGGTTGAACAGATTCCAGTGGTTGAGGAACCAAAGGTTGAACCGGCGGTTGCCGATAAGACTCCCGAAAGTTTCGATGTCTATATCGTTCACACCAATGATGTGATGGGCAATCTTGCCGGTGACGGCATCGGGTATGCCCGATTGGCCACTCTTGTCGATTGGGGTCGCTCAGTATCTGATAGGAACCTCTTGCTCGATGCGGGCAATACGGTCAGTGGCACACCGATGGTGGATGCGCTTTCCGGTGAACCGGTGGGAGTGCTGCTCGATATGCTCGGGTACAATTCAATTGCTCCCGGACCGGCCGATTATGCTTTTGGAGTGGATAGGCTCAAGGAGGCTTCACGTCTTGCATCCAGTTTCTCGAGACTCGATGTGTTGGCATCCAATATCCTCGATTCGGAAGGAAACATGCTCTTCGACCCATATGAGGTCTATGACCTCGATGGATATCGTGTCGGAGTGATCGGAGTGAGCGTACCTGCCGAACCGGTGGAGGGGATCGAATATCTCAACGATGCGATCGTTGAAAATGCCCAGGCACTGGTCGACGAAGTTTCGCAACAAGCCGATTTTGTGATCGTGCTGGGGAATATTGGCGACAGGGCCGGCATCACCAGTTCCGATATCGCCCAATCGATCACAGGAATCGACCTCATCATCGATGGAGAAGGAGCCAATGCTCCCGCTCAAGGAAAAAGGGTCGGCGACACACTTATTGTGAATGCCACCGGAAGCCTTTCAAGTATCGGATTGGTAGCCATGGATGTTACGGGAGTCCATGTCGATTCACTGCAAGCGCTTAGAATCGGTGTTGAAGATGTCGATGATCCCAAGTCCAGCGCATTGGCATCGCTTTATGGCATCGAGAATGTTCCTCCGGACGAAGATGTGCAGCGGTATATCGAAAGCCAAGAGGCCCGCTACGCGGCAATGACGATGCCCAGCGAGCCGAAAACTCCCGCCATCGAAATAACCGAACCGGTTGTGGAGAAGGAAACGGTCGTCGAGGCGGTGGAGCCTCCTGTGGAGACGGAAGAGGCCGTTGTGGAGACCAAGTCGGTCGAAGATCCTCTTGCGATCAAGGAACCGCTTGGTATTGTTGCAAGCACCGAAGCTACACCCGCCGATGTATTCGATTGGGGTGTGGTGACCTCCTTCAATCTGTCAAGGGATGGATTCACCGGTAGTTCCACACCGAAGATGGGGCTTTCGATCAATCCGTTCTATCATCGCAATGCGTTCAAAATCGGAATGCAAGCGTTCTTCCTCACAGATGGCGAGCTCTTCTCGCCCTCAACTTATGATGTGTCTGTGCTTAGGAATGTGGGTGGAATCGTCGGCACCACAAGCTCCATCATGAGGTTCATCGATTATATCGAATATGGAGAGAAGGACTACCCCTTCTATCTCCGCATCGATGGAGAAACTCCAATCGACTTCGGCAATCGTGTGATTGTGGATGGAATGGGAGTCGCTTCCGGTCCTTATGAGGAGCATCTTGGACTATACAGTTCGGTGGATTTCGGCAAGTTCGGTCTCGAATTGTTCGCAGACGACCTCTACCTCTCCAACTGGCTTGAAAGCAAGGCACAACTCGGTGGCGGTAGGTTGACCTTCGCTGCCTCTCCATCGATCACTTTGGGGCTCTCCTCCCTTGCCACTGTGGACCGTTCACGCAACATCAACGCCTACCCTGCTTTCGACTTCACTTGGAGGATCAGGAACGAACGTCGTCTCCAGCTTGACCTGTTCACCTCCTTGGCTACGAAGGTTTCGGTCAATCCCTTCGATTTCACCACTGTGTACGACGGTTCCGGTTCAGGAATTTCTTCAACGCTTCCCAATTTCCTTGTCGCAGGTGGATTGGATCTCAAGACACTCAAATGGAATGCCCGACTGGTTGGTGCGGTACAAAACCATGACGATCCACTGGTTGCCCTCGGCGCATTCAACCAAACCACCTACTCTGGACAGCGGATGCTTGATGCGAATGCGGGTATCCATTATGTGATCGGGGCGGAAGCCGGCTACACCGGTGAACGTTTCGGCGTTTCGACTTCGTGGTATGTGCCTGTGGATGGTGATCTCTCACGGATCATCCCCATCAATGGGACATCCACCACAGGTGACAGGTTCGCCATTGAAGCCTCCTATGGCAATGCAGCATTCGAGGGTGCAATCGGATTCAGACGTGTGGGCATGCTCACCGGAATCAACAAATTGTTCACCTCCGGCAGCATCACCAGTGCTGTGATCGAAATGATCAGATCGAGTTTCGAGGGCTTGGAAAGGAATTCCCAACCCTATCTATCGCTACGATACCGAAGTGGATTGTTCGGATTGTTCGGCGATATCTCACTTGTGCCGTCGGATCCCACCAATGTCGGAGGAAACTACACTCCCAGACTCAACTTGGGAGCTTCGGTCACCATTGGAACGAGTGCTTTGGAACAAGGGGAGGATCCCTCCGTTGCCGGTACATTGGTATCGGGCGTTGAATCCTTCGATGCTTCGATCTCCACATCCTATACCAGAAGTTTCGTAAGCTCCGGCTCCGATCTTCATCATCTTACGATCAAACCGACAGTGGGCTATTCGACCGGCGAGGCCTTCTCGATTGGAATAGGGCCCAAGATCGCAGTGGATTTCACCGACATCTCACTCTATTCACATGATGATTCCCCGTTTGGATTCGGAAGCGATTATCCTTCCACCATTGGAAAAGTCTACGATGGTTTCACAGATATCGTATCGTTGATCGACCATGTGACCATCGGTGCGGATGATGCGGTCTTCCAACTTGCATTGTCGGATGACCTCTCCTATTCGATGGGACCGTTGGCGACCCATGTTGATGCGAATTTCGATTCCATCCTTGATGATCGTCTCGCGCTGCAAATCGGCATCGATACCAAGGCACTGGATGTTGATGCATTCCTCAACGATCTCTCTGAACCACAATTCGGAGGAATCCGGTTCGGAATCGCGCCCTTTGCCTCCTATGATGGTGTCATTGGGGTTTCTTCCCTAGGAACCTTGGAACTTACCAATGCCGAAAAGCAATTGGTGCTTCTTCCCGGCCTCGATTTCGCATTGCCGATTTCGAAGGGAGAGAAACTTTCCATCGATGCCGTGGGTTCGTTCACCACCATGCTGGGATACAAGGTGGGTACTGGATTCAAACAGAACCTCTTCGATTCTTCGGCTTCTGCCTTCCTTGACAAGTTCGACAATTATCTTGTATCGGCAGGACTTGATCTCGCTTCAGAACACTTCTCCATTGGTTTCGATGTGGCGATGCATTCGGGAGCCCTCTCGTATGGCATGTTCAATCCTCTGTTCCTGAGGGAACAATCCACATTGTCGACGGCACTTGATGTGGCTACTCCGGCAACTACAGCCAGAAGGTTCACCATGGGAACCGAATTGAATTGGAAGAAGGATATGTTTGGGATCAACGCCACGTATCTCCTCCCCTTCTCCTCTTCATTCTCGCCCGATGTGGACAAGGATCTGTTTACGGTTCGAGGGACTCTGGATCTCTCTTGGTTCGATATAGAACTGGCATATGCGAAGAAGGGATTCCTTGGAGACCTCGATACGATCACCTCAAAGTCGTTCTTCTTCGATACCGACAGCGCACTGAGCGCCGGAATCGCAGTACGTCAGGGTCCGCTCACCTTCAGAGCCAACATTTCATCATTGGCGACCTTCACCAACCCTGCAGGTTCCTGGAACCAACTTGTGGTTGACCAGGTCTCTCCGGCCCTTACCGTCGGAGTCGATATCGATTTGTTCTGATGCATGACTTGGCCTTATGTACCGTCCCTCTGGTGGGGGACGGTCTTTTTTGTTAGGATATGGTATGAACACTACCCATCGAATCCATGAACTCGATCCATTGGTGGCCCAAAGGATTGCGGCTGGAGAAGTGATAGAACGACCCGCCTCGGTGGTGAGGGAATTGATCGACAACGCTGTGGATGCTCAGGCTTCCTCAATTGTGGTACAGTTGGAGGAAGGGGGAATGGAGCGCATCACCGTGATCGACGATGGTATCGGCATAGCTGCCGAAGACCTCCCACTTTGTTGCCGCTCCCATACCACCAGCAAGGTCACCACACTCGAGGACCTGTATGCCCTGGAAACCATGGGATTCAGGGGAGAGGCTCTCTACAGCATCGCAGCGAGCGCCAAGGTGACCATTGCCAGCCGTCATGGTGATGCCAACCCCGCCACCATTGTGATCGACAACGGTCGGGAACATGAGTTGGAACCCGGAGGACCCGATCAAGGTACCAAGGTGGATGTACAACACCTGTTTTCCGCAATTCCCGCGCGTCGTTTGTTTCTCAAGCGACCTGCGACAGAATCGACCATGTGCCGAAATATCCTGGTGGAAAAGGCGATCGCATTTCCTTCCATCTCCTTCCGGATGTATGAGTCCGATAGGTTGAAACTGGACTTGCCCGCCACCACAAGCAAACAAAGGGTGCTCGATGCCCTGGCCAATGACAAACATCTGATTCCAGGGGAGACCACCGAATTGAGCGACAAGGCGAGTCGGTTCGAACTCCATGCGGTGGCCTCCACTCCTGCTTGCTACCGTACCGACAGATCCCATATCAAGATCTACATCAACAGACGTCCAGTCGAGGAATACGCGCTGGTACAAGCGATCACCTACGGCTATGGCGAAATGCTTCCCGGTGGGGCCTTCCCCTATTGCTATTTGTTCGTTGAAGTGGATCCCGAACTGGTGGATTTCAATATCCATCCTGCGAAACGCGAGGTCAAGCTTCGCAACAAAGCCGAGATCCACCACCAGGTGGTGGTGATGATACGTCGGCAAATCTCCAAATCCATCCCCCGTCTGCGCATCGGGAACTCCCCACCACCGGCACAAGGACGGTTTGAGGACTTCAACATTGGTCATAGTTCTGGAACTCTAGCCGAACCGACACCCCCGTATGTACACAAACCCATCGCAAAAATGTCGGCCAACTCAGGAAAACCGGCCTCTTCCGATTGGCTCGAACGGGCTAAGCAGGTGTTGGAGGACAGCAAGGTGGACCGACCGGTGGAAGACAGTCGTGAAGAACCCGATTTCATCTATTTGGGACAAGCCTTCGATCTGTTTCTCATCGTGCAAAGGGGCGAATCCCTTTTCATGATCGACCAGCATGCTGCCCATGAAAGGATACTATTCGACCAGATCCGCAGCGAAGGAGGTGTCCAAAGACTCATGGTTCCCCTGGAATTCGAGGTTGAACGGACAGTCGATGAATTTCTCCAAACCCATACCGCATGGTATGCGGACCATGGTCTGGAGTTGGAAAGAAGCGACGATCTCGTATGGGAACTCTCCACCATCCCGGCTCTTTGGAGACCGATCGAACAACAAGTGGTGCAATTCATCAGTTCCCAATCGACGGGAGACCTTTCGGAGTTGGAGAAATGTTTGTATGCAACGATTGCCTGCCATGCTGCAATCAAGGATGGCGACCACATCGATGCGAATACCGCGGAAGCGCTCATCCGTCAAGTATTCCTTCTAGAGAATCCTGTCTGTCCACATGGAAGAACCTTTGTGGTGGAGATCACCCGTGATCAGCTGTGGAAGTCGGTGGGCCGGATCATGTGAAGAGCCATCGGATCATCAGATACACACCCGCACTCTCATCGAAACGCCGGGCTACCACCATTTGGGTATGCTCCTTAACCTGCAACTCGGTGAATACGGGGTGGGAAATCCTCTTTTCATCAGAATCCAATGTGGTGAGCAACATTCCCTTCGCATCATAGAACCGGTACTGCCACATCCCGTCCCCGGGACCGATCAATAGCCACTGGTTGCCGTCGGGTTCCCATCTGATATCCTGTGCAATGGAGACAGTGAGGGACGCAGTATCGATGGCACCAGTGGGTCGGGAAAAGAGGAAGGTTTCGACAACGCGCCCACCCTCCGGAGGATAGAGTTCGACACTCCATTGTCCTGAATCGATTTGGAATCCCGAAGGCAAGAGAAGATCCGAAAGACCCACATACCACTGGCCGTCGACTTCGAAAGGCTTCACCATCTTTTCCCATGTGAAGGTGCTCCCAGGTGAGGAAACGGTCAGCTGGTACTCGCTTTGCCCATCAAGAGTGTCCGATGCCACCACCACAGCGACACCCTCGGACAACATCGGCCCGATCTTCGGGTCGTATGTCGCCGAAACCAAGGGTTTGATGTCTATGCTGGTAATTGAGAACGAATCGCTGGTACACCCAATCAATAAAAGCGAGAGAAGTACGATGATACTGGTGAACCGCCGTCCGACCATGTGTTCACCAACCCAAAGCCTCGAGTTGCATCACTACCGGATTCGCATACGAACGTAGGATGATCCTACGCAAATCATCGGAAAGACCCTTGTATCTATCGAGGAATTTCTTGGTATTCAAAGATTCATACTTGTCGGTGAATCTCGTGGGACCCTGCAACAGATCATATGCAAGATAATTGGTATCCCAAAGCTTGTATCCAAGATGGATCTGACGATCCACTTGATGGGCAACCTGGATCGCATTGTCGTACTCTCCGGTGAGAGGTTTGCCGAAATGGAGATGTACATTTCCCTTGAAACGCCGCAATCCACGCAGCATGTTGATCAGATCCTCGTATCGTTTCTTGGTATAGGTGCCATGCAATTTCTTGGAGACCTCTTCCCTTCCCTTGTTGATGTCGTTGGGATCATATTGGTAGGAGATCGCGACCGGGACGATATTGCATTTCTTGATGAGTTCGGGAAATGAAATACCGGAAGACTTGAATGAAAGATAGAGCATCTTGATGATCGCAGGATTGGTCGTATCGATACCATCCTTGGAGCGACCACTCTTCTGGGCTACCCAGATCGATTTGCGTTCCTCGGTGATAAGTTCCACGAAATACCGTGAGAGTCGCAGGGATTCCTGGTATTGTTCCCGTATCGGAAGATTCCGTTTCACTGTGACACCACCGTTGAGCTTGAACATATCGGTGGTGAACTGGTTGACCAACAGGTTGTCACCGATCGCCATTTCACAGATGGGCAGATCGCATTGCAGCAGGGCATAATCCAACAAGGCACAATCGAGTACGATGTCGCGATGGTTGCTGATGAAGAGATACGGGGTCTCGGCATCGATATTCTCCTGCCCACTGAAGGTGAAGGAGCTCATGGAATTCCGTTCAATGGTGGGAAGAAATACACCTGCGGTGATCAATCGTTGGAAATCGTCATAGGAACGCACCTGATCAAGCAAGGGAGGAATCATCTCCTTCATTTGATGGCTCTTCCATTTTGTCTTTATGATGTTCCCCGCATAGAGGACCTCGGCGAGGTTGCCAAGGAACTTGGGATAAGCCTTGATCCGCTCCACCGCATCGATGACATCCTGACCCTCATACGGCGCGATGTCCCTATACTTGGTTTTGTCCATCTTCAAAACTCCACATTCAGCGACTTCATGTACTGGGCCCGTTCCCACTGCGAGGGATCATCCATACGCTTATGGGCCATTTTTCCACGAAAATCGACGAAAGTCTTCGCATCATGTCGATCCATCCACTGAAGCAGTGCAGCATTCATCTCACCGATAACCTTGTGTCCACCCTTCATGACCGCGGAACACACCTGGACCGCTTTTGCTCCGGAAAGCAACATCTTGATCAGAGTGTCGCCGGAGTGGATTCCGGTCGAAGCGCAGATGTCACAATTGAGATAGGCCGAAAGAAGCGCCGTCCATTGGAGCGCCTGGGTGTAGTCGGATGGATTGCTCAGCACCACCGATGCTCTCGTCTTCAGCTTCTCGATATCGATATCGGGTTGGTAGAATTTGTTGAACAACACCAACCCATCGACACCCATGGTGTCGAACCGTTTCACCACATTCGCCAATGCGGTGAAGTGGGATCCCATCTTCACCGATAGGGGCAACGGGCACTTCTCACGCGCAGCTTGCACGACACCGAAGTACTCCTCCTCGATATCGGCGGCGGAACGATAGAAATCGGATGGAAGGATATAATAGTTCAGTTCCAACGCATCGGCACCTACCTCAGCGAAGCGATCGACATAATCCAACCAAGAACCTTTCGTACGGCAATTGATGCTGGCGATCACCGGGATATCCAAGGCATCGGTGGCCTTCTCGACCATGGAGAGGTAGGAATCGATATAGTAGTCCCTCGAAACTTCCTCAAGAAAATCCCTGCCATCGGTATGGGCGACGAAACCCTCGGACCGGCTGATCATCTTGGCGGCGTCATTGTCGATCTGCTCTTCGAAGATCGATTTCACCACCACAGCCCCGGCACCTGCATCCTCACATTTCTTCAATTTGTCCAACGATGAAGTGAGTGGAGAACTCCCCACGATCACAGGATTCTTCAATTCCATTCCGAGATATGTTGTTGCCAAACGTTCCATTGCACTACCTCCGCAAGTCATCATAGCCAATATCGGCCGGGTTGTACAGTAAAACAGCCGTCTCCACACCAAGGGAGACGGCTGAAAATTTGTCGAACTTATGGTCAATCGACGATCGTGTCCACAATCGCGTTCAACGTGGAAGCATAAGCTTCCAAGGGAACAGCGAACAACCGCTTGATCGGAAGACTCGCCGATACCACTGTCAAAGGTATATCGAGCGCCGAAATCGTCCGGGAGATTCGTTCCAACAAATCGGGTTCTTGATCCATACCTTCACCGACCACACCGATAAGCACCATCTTTTCGGAAATCTCGCAGACGTCCACATCGACTGTGGAGGTGATCTCGGCGACCAAGGCTTCGGCTACCGCATCATCCATATCGGTGTACAGATACATCACAATCGTATCGAATGCATCGACGACCACATCACAGACAAAATTCTTCTTCCCTACAATACCATGGATCATCCTGGAGGCTTCGGGGTACCGATCGAGCATGAACTTCTCCACCACCAATCGTCTGTAGGGCTTCTTTCCGGACACCCCCACCAGATGGTCCTTGGAAGCATCCCTCTCGGCGGTGATCATAGTTCCCGGTGCCGAAGGATCATTCGTATTCTTCACATTGATCGGAATACCGACCTTCCTCACCGGAGCAATCGCATCCTCGTGGAACACACTTGCACCGATGGTGGCCAATTCCCTGATCTCGCGATAGGTGATCTTCTCCACTGGAGCCGCCTTCCGAGCGACCCGGGGGTCGGCAAGGTAGATTCCCGACACATCGGTCCAATTCTCATAGATATCGGCAGCGATGGCTCGTGCAGCGATCGCACCGGTGATATCCGATCCTCCCCTACTGAAGGTCTGGATTCCTCCGTGGGGACCTTTCCCATAAAAGCCGGGAATCACAATCCGTCCATTGATGCCCTTGAGGGTGTCGGCTGCGAGCGAATATGTCCGGTCATCGACCCTCCCATCTTCGGTGAGGAGGATGATCTGTTCCGAATCAACGAAAGTCGCCTTGAAATATTCGGCGATCATAAGCGCATTGAGGTACTCACCCCTGCTGCCGGCATAATCGGCGGTCTTCTCTTCGACCAAACGGTCGTGTATCGCATCGAGCTCACTGCCCATATCGAGACCCACTCCGAGAGCCTTTGCGATCTCAAGTATTCTCCTGCGAATGATGGCGAACGGTGCTTCATAGGACTTGCCTTGCGCAATCAAAGCGTGGCAATTGAGCAACAGATCGGTGATCTTCGTATCGTCACGATGTTCCTTCCCAGGAGCCGAGACCACCACCACTTTCCGCCTCTCATCCGCAAAAACGATCTTTTTAACCTTTTCGATCTGACTCGCATTTGCCAACGAGGTGCCACCGAATTTACTTACCCACTTTTCATTGACTTTCGCCATACCATCACCCCTCTTTGGTGGTTTGGATCCACACTATTTTACAAACAATTTCTCAGGATACTCGATAATCTTCTCACATCCCGTTTCTGTCACCAAGAACGGTTCACTACATTCGAAACCATAGGTATCAAGCCAGATGCCGGGCATGAAGTGGATCGTCATTCCGGGTGTAAGCACCGACTTGTCTCCAGGTCTCAAGCTCACCGTGTGTTCACCCCAGTCGGGAACGAACGCAAGACCGAACGAATATCCCACTCGAGAGGGCTTTTCCACTCCCGTTCCCACAAGACATGATCGCCAAAGAGCCTCAACCTCTTCTGCGGGCATACCAGGTCCGATACCAGCCAGTGTCTTCTGCAACCCGTTGACCACCACATCGGCCACATGCTGCAAATCCTTCGGAGGCTCGCCGATGAACACCGTCCTCGATAGCGGCGCATGATAGTGGTGTCGGGCCGAGCCCAACTCCAACAGCACCACATCACCCTTCTGATACTTCCTTTCCGAATCGAATGTCAAGTGTGCCGAAGACGTTCTTTCGGCACTCGGGATAATCGGGAAGATGGCGGGAGAATCTCCACCATAGGTTTCGGTACCCCTGATCTGTTGAGCCGAAACAAGAGCCGCGACCTCCTTTTCATAGATTCCCGGTGCAATCGAATCAATCGCAAGGTCCATCGCCGCTTCGGTGATTTTACCTGCCTCCCTGATATAGGCGATTTCCGCGGAACTCTTCACCGTCTTCACCCAGCCGACAAGATTTTCCGCATCTACGATCTTCACATCGGGCAATTCACGATTCAGGGTCAACAACATCTTCGCATTGAACCAATAGCCATCCATTTCGACAGCCAACGTATGGCCCTTGCCCTTCATCAAGGTACCAACGAACTCCATCGTATGGATATACCGCGATTGCACATACTCGTCCTTATAGCCATGGATATGGTCATCCGGAAGATAGGTGGTCATTCGGGCTGCATTGGAGTCCTGGGCCCGACCAAACCAATGCGGCATGGGATCCTTCAAATCTATGACCAATCCCTGATGGACATAAAAACTCCATCCATCGAATCCGGTCAAATAGCTCATATGACTCGGATCCATGACCAACAACAGTTCGATACCGCGATGGTCCATTCTCTCCTTCACCAGATCGAGTCTTCTCTTGTACTCGTCGGTGGTGAACACGAGTTTCTTCATATTCGGCTCCTTGCAATCAGCGGGGAACTACAATACCCGCTTTCTCCCTCTTGGCGATCTCATAGGCCATAAGGGCGATCATCGTATCCTGAACTCCCACACCGGTGAGATCGCAAATCGTCACCTGGTCCTTGTCGGTCCTGGCACTCTTGCCTCCTGCGATGATCTGTCCGATCTCATGCACCGTGGTGGCTTCGGACACGAAGCCCTCTTCCTTGGCTCCCCTCAGCTCACCCAGACGGAAACTCTGGCTCTTCAAGTCACAGGCGATGATGTCGGCTTTTGCAAACACCCCGCCCTTCAGTTCCTGCTTGTCCTCGGCATCGCTTCCCATACAGGTGATGTGGAGACCGGGATGCACCCATCCGGCTTCGAAATAGCCCTTTCTGGCGGGAGTGGTGGTTACCACAATACCGCATCTGGAAACCAACTCCGCTCCACTGCCCACGCTCTCCACTTCCACGCCAAGGCGCTGCTTCATGTCCTTCACGAAATCCTGCTTGCGTTGCTCGGTATCGATACTGTACATGAGGATCCGCTTGTACGGCTTCACCAGCATCAAGGCCTCCATCTGGTAACGTGCCTGGACTCCACAGCCGAACACTCCGACCGTCTCCACCCCATCGGGTGCAAGATACTTCGCAGCGATCGCTCCAGCGGCCGCGGTCCTCACCTGGGTGAGATACCCGTTGTCAAGCAGCACCGCTTCGAGAAAGCCCGTCTCGGCACTCACCACGAGCATCTGCCCACTTTGGGAAGGCAGACCGATATCGGGGTTCTGGAAGAATCCCGAGGCAATCTTGATCGCCATGCTGGGCAATCCCTTGATGAACGCGCTCTTGATATCGACCTCACCGTTCTTCTCGGGAACGGGAAGCATCATGATCGGAGGCACGGTCGCTTTTCCCGACGCCAGCGCGGTGAATCCAAGCTCGACCTTTACGATGACCTCCAGATCCAATTTCACAAATTTCTTCAACTCCTGTTCGGAGAGTACAACAATTCCTTCACCCATATTAACATCCTCACTTCTCTACTACAGAAAGAAACCGCATTTGGTCGACATTCCTTCCAGTAAGCGGCATGGCTACATGGCAACCTTCCACATCGATCTTGTGCGAAAGCAAAGCCGCGATACCCACCGAGGCAGCTCCCTCGGCAACCAGACCATGCTGGGAAAACAAGTACCGCATACCTTCGGCAATCTCATCCTCGTCCACAAGGATGTGATCATCCACATACCGCTTCACCAGTTCCATGGTGTAGTGGTTCTCGCGGCCAATCCCACCCAACAGCGAATCGGCCAAGGTATCCTTCTCCTCAATGTCCGCGGGTTTCCCCAATTTCAAACTTTCCAACATGGCAGGTGAACGGACAATGGAGACACCCACCACCCGTATCGATGGTTTCAACGATTTGGCCGCCATGGCCATACCCGCAAGCAAACCACCACCCGAAAGGGGAACGAGAAGGGTATCCACATCGGGAAGCTGTCGCAACAGTTCCAACGAGATCGTACCCTGCCCTGCGACTACCCTCGGATCATCGAAGGGAACGACAGGAACATACCCCTGCTCCTTACGCAACTGAAGATAATGGTCCTCCGCCTCATCCTGTGAAGCCCCATGCACCACAGGCGAGCCTCCCAAGGCTTTGATCGCTTCCACCCGGTAGGAGGGTACACGCTTCGATAGGCACACGATCGCCTTCACCCCCACCTGGTGGGCCACATACGAGACGGCCCTTCCATGGTTGCCGGTGGAGAATGTGATCACTCCCTTTGCCTTCTCTTCATCGGAAAGGGAGAGGATGGTATTGGTCGCTCCCCTTACCTTGAACGAGCCGGTGGGTTGCAGCAATTCCAGCTTCAAGTGCACCGAAGAAGCTCCCGAGAGGGACGCAATCTGCGGCGAATCTACCACCGGAGTCTTGGACACCACCGGGTAGATCCTCCCGGCGGCGGTCCAGACATCGGAAATATTCGGTAAACGATAGTCCTGTTCCATGATACTACTTGTTGAAAATGATATCGATGGGATAGTCGTAGAACGACTTGTATCCATCCTCGGTGACGTAGATCGAAGCATCGATCTCGAAACCCACATCATCATACCAGATTCCGGGAATGAGATGGAGCGCCATGTTGGGCTCGATCACCGTCTTGTCTCCCGGCCTGAGACTGATGGTGTGCTCACCCCAATCAGGGGGATAGTTCACACCGATCGAGTACCCCAAGCGGGATTCCTTGACCACCTTGGAATGACTGATCGCCTCACGCCACTTGGCCTCTATGCCTTCGGCGGTAACACCCGGCTTGATCCACTCCAAGGTCTTCCGCAGACCATCCATGACCACCTCGGCCGTATCCTTCATCAGTTGGGGAGGATTCTCTCCCAGGAAAATGGTACGTGCGATCGGCGCATGGTAATGCTTGTAGGCACCGGTGAGTTCCAACAACACCGCCTCATCCTTCTTGAAGGTCTTGTCCGACCAGGTGAGGTGTGGAGTCTTGGTGGCTTCCCCAGCCATCATCAGTGGCACGATCGCAGGATAATCCCCGCCATATTCACTTGTTCCGGCATACTGGGCGGCAACGATCTTGGAAGCGGCGTCACATTCGCGCACTCCCACCTTGATACTGTTCTTGGCCGCATCCATCACCTGTACGGCGATCTGACCGGCACGACGCATCATCTCCAGCTCGGCAGGCGATTTCACCACACGTACCCAATTGACCAAAGCATTGCCGTTGGCAAACTTGGCATTGGGAAGACTCTTCTGCAACTCGACGTACGCTTGAGCGGTGAAATAGAACTGGTCCATCTCCACACCGATGGTCTTCTTGTCCCAACCATGCTTCTTCACAATGTCGGCGACGAACTGCATCGGATGTCGCTCCAAGGATTGTACATAGTTGTCGGCATACTCGTAAATGTTCCCATTGTCGAGGAAGCTCGTGATCCGACATCCATTGGCATCCATACCACGACCTATCCAGATCGGTTCTTCCTTGTCCAAAGCAACAAGCACGCACTGATGGACATAGAAACTCCATCCGTCGTACCCTGTGAGGTAATTCATGTTCGCAGGATGACTGACCACCAACAGGTCGATCCCCTTCCGTTGCATGGATTGTTTGGTCTTTTCTATTCGACCCAAATATTCTTCTCTTTCAAATACCGGCATCAACAACCTCCTTGCCTACAAAATATTACTGTATGTTACATGTATCCTTCGAACCGTCGCTTCACCACAGTGGAGTATACATGATCGATCATCGTCACATAGTCGAACACCGGCAACCCAGTAGCCTCGGCAACCGCAGCCCCGTACGGAGGCAACATGCTGCATTCAAGCAGAATCGCTCCCATATCGGGTGTCTCCCTTTGTAGTGCAACCGCCCGTTCGACCACGGCGGCCTCAACGATATCGCTATCCAACATGCCCTTTTCGAGGAACACCGCATCAACGAAATGTGCACAATCCTCCAGACCCTTTACCCGCAATCTCCTCTGGACTTCCTTCGGAACACCGGCCCAATCGAAGACCTCGGGGATCAAGGCCTCGCTGTTGGCGGTAACCACACCCAAAGGTCTGTTCGGACCAACGACAAGGGCCATGAACGACAATTGCAGCAGACTGGAAAGAAATACGGGGATCCCAAGCTCATCGGCCAACCGAGGCTGGAACAGAGCCATGAAACCACAATCGCCGGTGATGGCCTTCACACCTTCCCTCTTCAACTCAAACGCGACCGTCTTCAAGGCCCGGTACATCGACGCATCATGGTTGAAAATCTTCTCCACCGACAACCCCGGTACCCTTCCGAAGCGGACGGGATACCGGTACGTGGTCGCATTGGCCGTATCGCCGGGAATGAAGGGAGCATAGTTTTCCAACAGGAGGATCCCTATCGCCTCGCCATAGCTCACCTGACCCAGCTTCACATGATACTGCATTCCACACCAACCCTACGTCATCAGATCCCGGCCGTTTGCGGCAGGAACAGTGCGATCTGCGGGAACACGATGATCAACACCGTTGAGAGGATCAATATTCCGATGAATGGGAAAATCTTCCTGATCACCTCGAAGTATGGTCTTCTGAAGATCAACTGCGCGGTGAAGATGTCGCAACCGAATGGAGGAGTGGCCGAACCAACCGCAGCCTGCAACACAACCAATGTTCCGAGCAGAACCGGATCGATACCGGTCGCATCCACATAGGGTTGGAAGATCGGGCTGAGCACATAGATCGCCACGATCGGGTCGACGAACATACATGCCACGAAATAGGCTATGACGACCACGATGATCAACTGCAATTGCGTCGGATCGGTACCGATGATCGCAGGCATGATCTGCTGCGGAATACGCAGGAAGCTGATCATCCAGGAAAAGACCTGACCAGAGCCAACGAGGATGAACACGACACCGGTTACGATACCCGCATCGAGCAACACCTGCAGCAACTTCTTCCACGTCATAGTCCTATAGAGGAAGGTTTCCAATATCAAACCATAGGCGACGCCGGCAGCGGCAGCCTCGGTCGGACTGAACACACCTGCATAGATTCCACCGACCACGATGATGGGGAATCCCAACACTGGAGCACCCTGCTTGAGTGCGAGTCTACGTTCCGCCCAGGTGGCCTTCTCCAGAATCGCGATATTCTTGATCTTCGAATAGAAGAATACATAGATCGAGAACAGCAGGAAGATCAGCACACCGGGTCCGATACCGGCCAGGAACAGTTTACCGATCGAAGTCGAAGTCACCACTCCATACACGATGAATCCGATCGATGGCGGAATCAACAGCGCCACATCACTGGCGTTGATGATGAGTCCCAAAGTGAAGGAACTCGAATATCCCGCCTTGAGCAACATTGGACGCATCGTTCCACCGATGGCAGATACGGTCGCCTGTGTGGAACCGGAAACGGCGCCGAATAGAGTACAACTACCCGTGGTCGTGATCGCCAATCCACCGGGGATATGGCCCACGAACACACGAATCATCTCAACCAACCTATTGGCCGCCTTTCCACTCGTCATGATATTGGCCGCGAGGATGAACATCGGAACGGTCACCAGCGATGGTGCGCCAAAACCGTTGATCATCTGTTGTATGATCACCTGTGGATTGACCAGAGGCATCTCCAGACCAAGGTAGACCATCAGCGGTGTGATGAGGGTGATCACAAATGGGAACCCCAACAGCAACATCGCTATCATTACCAATCCTACAGTACCCATTATTTGATCTCCTTCAATTCCAGCTTGTCCACGTCGGTCTCGGCCATGACATTCTCCATCATGGTGACCTCGTCCTCGAATTCACTCTGTTGCTCGGGAGACAACCAGACTTCCTTCTCCTTGAAATTCTTGAGCACAGTCCTCGCGAACTGTATTCCTGCGGTAAACAGCATCACAGGAGCGACAATCAAGAAATACCAATAGGGAGCACCCAGAGCCTCCGTCTTCGTTCCACGGACACGGAGATTGTTCATATAGTTGAACGCATGGTAGGCCAGTGTAAACATCACCAGGGCACTGATAATGCTGATGATAATGACCAATACCTTCTCAACTTTGGGTGGCAGCAATTCGAGCAATGCCCCCATGCGAATATGTCTGGCTTTCCTTGCAGCATAACTTGTACCGGTGAATGTGATGAGGATGATGAACAGCTTTGAGATCTCTTCGGCGAAGTAGATGCTCTTTGCCATATTGCGTGCGATTACATTGATGATGAGCAGGATAGCAAGGAACGCGGTGCTTGCTGCCAGGATGGTAACCTCAAACCTATCAATGAACAACGACAGATGCTTTCCGATTGTCTTCTTTGGCTTTTGGACACCTTGCGTATCCGTTTTTGGTTTACTCATGGTTATATACCTTTATCGAGAAGAAATTGCCAATGGCTTTCCGGGCCGAAGCCCGGAAAACCGTACGTGACAAAACTCTTTCCTACTTTCCGACAGCGGCGATCGCCTTTTTCATATCGGCGCGCAACGCTTCGAGAATCTCGGCTGATCCGGCACCCGCGACTTCGGGGAAGTTGGGGTACACCTTGGTCTCCGCCAACTTGCGAAGCTCGGCAATCTGAGCATCGGTCAACTCGGTGAAGGTGATTTCGGGCCGCTTGGTGGCGATCTCCTGCCTCATCTTCTCATTGTTCGCATTAACCCACTCGGCACTCGGAGCAATCTTGTCGAGCCAGAAGTTGGTGATCAATTCCTGATACTCGGCGGGAAGCGAATCGAAGAAAGCCTTGTTGACAGCGGGAATTCCAAGGAACGGTTCGGCCCACAACTGTACGAAGTGGTCGGCGACCTCGTAGAATCCCATGCTGTAGTTGGCGAACATGGGCTGGCTCTGCGCATCGATCAAACCGGTCTGCAGGGCACTGTAGATTTCACCATAGGCCATCGGAGTCGGCACGATGCCGTACGCCTGATAGTCGCGGGTGAGCATTTCGGAACCCATGACACGGGTCTTCAAACCCTTGAGGTCATTGAGATTGTTGATCTTCTTCTTGCTGGTGAGCCACTGCCAACCTTCAAACATGATCCCAAGTGGAACCAAATCGTTTTGCTCGAACTTGGCCTTCAACAATTGGAAGGACGATCCGTTGCGCACCACCCAGTCCAAAACCTCGGGAAGGTTCTCATAGGGCCAGATATAGTGCAACGCGAGCACGTTCGCCTGAGGCACAAAGGAACTGATCCAACCGTAGTCGGAGAACACGAATTCCACAACACCAAGCTGAGCAAGCTCGTTGATGTCACGGTTTTCACCAAGGGTACCATAAGGGAAGACCTCGATGTTGAATTTACCGTCGGTCTCGGCCTTCATGTACGCGGCGAATTCGCGTGCCCAAACGGTCATCGGGTCGCCTTCGGCTTCCGCGGTAGGCATACGTACATTCCATGTTTGGTCGCCGGTGGCAGCTGCTTCCTGGCCGCCTTGGGCAAACAACGTCGCGGCGGGCATCAGCAGAGCTATGATGAGCGCCAAAAGGACAATACGATTTTTCATATGAACCTCCTGAAAAATGTTCTCATGCGAATTGAAAATTTTTCGCATGTAGTCTGAAAACTCCGTACGAGACAGCCTCCCACCATCACGCACCTTAATTTTTTCCTGCGAAATACCGCAACGCGGCCTCCACCAGGAATTCAACGCCAATAGGAAGTGTTCCCTCGTCGATGGTGAAACGTGGATTGTGGTGGGGATAGGAGCTCTTGGACTCCTCATTCGCCGTACCGACAAAGGTAAATACGGCGGGTACATGTTCCCCGAATGCGGCAAAATCCTCACATGCCATCGAAGCATGTTCCACCACGTGGTCCTCACCAACAAGCTCCTTTGCCACATCAAAGGCCAAAGCAGTCATGATGGGATCGTTGACCACCGCATCGTTCTCATGGTTGAAATCGAATTCACACGTACAACCGTACGAAGTGCAGATGTCGGTCACCATACGTTTGAACTTGTCGGTGGGATTGTCGTCGTTCCCCACCTTGGTGGCGAACAGATACCGGATGGTACCCTCGAGTTCGACACTGTCGGGAATGATATTGTTCTTCGTGCCTCCGGCAATACGTCCGAACATCAGTGCGATGGGTTTCATCGGGCTGATGAAGCGGGTCTGTATCGATTGGACCTGTTGTACCACCGCCGCCGCGCACACCACAGGATCAACGGCACTTTCGGGATAGCCGGTATGGCCACCGCGACCTTTGATCGTCACCTTGAACACATCCATCGAGGAGGTGACGGCCCCCGACTTCACACCCAAGGTACCACTTGGCAACGGTGTCCAGATATGGACACCCATCGCGGCATCGACCTTGGGATTCTCCAGTATGCCGTCATCGATCATCTGTTGGGCACCGGCAATCTCTTCATTGGGTTGGAAGACGAACTTGATGGTACCGTCGAATGAATCCTTCATCGAGACGAGTATCTTCGCAGAGGTCAACATCATCGCCATGTGGGCATCGTGTCCACAGGCGTGCATCAAGCCCTTGTGCTCGGAAGAGAACGGAAGTCCCGTCTGTTCCTCGACCGGCAACGCGTCGATATCGGCTCTCATCAGGAGCACTGGACCATGGTCCGTCCTTCCCTTCAAAAGCGCAACCACACCGGTGGTGGTGACGGTTTGGGGCTCGAGCCCCAAACCCTTCAGGTATTCGACGATCTTCTTCGAAGTTTCGAACTCCTGAAATCCAATTTCAGGATGGGCATGGAAATATCTTCTTAATGCCACAAGTTCTTCGGTATTCGATCTGACGGCTTCCTGGACTTTCTTCATGACTTACACCAAATTCCTCTTGATCAGTGTCTCCGCGATCTGGACGGCGTTCAAAGCCGCACCCTTGCGGATGTTGTTCGAGACGCACCAGAGGTTCAACCCGTTCGCGATCGTGTAGTCCTCGCGGATCCTTCCGACCATCGTCAAATCCTCGTTGTTGCTTTCGATCGGAGTTGGATACAATTCCTGGGAAGGATCATCCATGAGGATGATGCCCTCGGCCTTGGAAAGGATCTCCTTCGCCTCCTCGGGAGTGAGCTTGCGCTCGGTCTCGATGTTGATCGATTCGGAGTGTCCGTACCATACGGGAATCCTCACACAGGTTGCGGTGACCTCGATGCTCGGATCGAGCATCTTCTTGGTCTCGTTCACCATCTTGTACTCCTCCTTGGTGTACCCACCCTCCTGGAACACATCGATGTGGGGCACGGCATTGAAGGCGATCTGCTTCTTGTAAGCCCGGGCCTTGGTTACCTTTCCGTCCTTCAGCATCTCCTCGGCCTCGTGCAGCAGGGCATCGATGCCCTTCTTGCCCGAACCGGAAACGGCCTGGTAGGTGGACACGACGATCCGCTTGATCTTCGCAGCCTCGTGCAGCGGCTTGAGGGCCACCAGCATCTGGGTGGTCGAGCAGTTGGGGTTCGCGATGATGCCCTTGTGCCAGTCGAGATCCTGGGGATTCACCTCGGGTATCACGAGCGGACATTTGGGGTCCATGCGCCACTGGGAACTGTTGTCGACCACAATCGCGCCCTCTTCGACCGCGATCGGAGCCAAGATTGCACTCGCATCCCCTCCTGCGGAGAAGATCGCGATGTCGACACCCTTGAATGCGCCCTTCTTGGCCTCCTTGGTGACCCATTGCCGGCCCTTGAAGGTGACCTCCTTGCCCGCCTGCGAGGCGATGTCGAGGGGAACCAGTTCCTTCACGGGAAAATTCCTTCTTTCCAAGGTGGAGATCATCTCAGTCCCCACCACTCCAAGTGCTCCCACAACCGCTACGGTATATTCCTTTGCCATATCTTCTTCCTCTCTTTCCTACTCGAGTTTTCCACTCTGCAAATCCGCGATCACGCCTTCGATGATGTCGATGCCCTTCATGAGATAATTCTCGGGGATCACCAATGGGGGAAGCAGCCTCGCCACATTGTTGTGGTGTCCGCCTACCTCGATCATCACTCCCCTCTGGTGGGCATACTTGCGAACCTTCTTCGCAAGAGCGGAAGCTGGCTTTCTCGAAGCAGAATCCTCAACCATCTCGATTGCCAACATAAGACCGATGCCCCGGACTTCTCCGACGATGTCATATTTGTCTTCCATCGACTTCATCTTTTCATAGGCCTTTCCACCAAGTGTGGCCGCACGTTCGGGAATCTTATGTTCGGTCATCCAATTGAGCGCGGTGGCACCGGCTGCGAATGCGACCATGTTTCCGCGGAAGGTTCCGATGGTCTTTCCGGTCGGCCAGGTGTTCAACTCCTCGCGATACGCGATCGCGCTGATCGGGAAGCCGATTCCACCAAGGGCCTTGCTCATGGTGATGATGTCGGGAACGATCTCGCCATGTTCGAAGGCGAACATCTTGCCGGTGCGTCCGAGTCCAGCCTGGATCTCGTCGCAAATCAGCAACACCCCATGCTTCTTGGTGATCTCCCTCACCCGCTGTAAAAACCGCTTGGAAGGAATGATCGTCCCACCCTCGCCCTGGACCGATTCGAGGATGACCGCCGCGGGCAAACTGAAGCCGCTGTGGGAGTCCTCCAAGACCCTCTCCAGGTAATCGGCGGCCTGCAGGTCGACCCTGTCGTCGGGACAACCGAACGGATTGCGGTAGGCATAGGGGAACGGGATGAACTGGATGCCGGGAACCAACTGCCCGACTCCGTCACGGTGGGAACTGTCGGTGGTCAACGCCAACGAGACTCCGGTCATGCCATGGTAGGCGCCTTCAAAGGCGATGATGCCGTTCCTTCCGGTGTTGAACTTCGCCAGCTTGATCGCCTGCTCGACCGCATCGGATCCGGTGGGACCGCCGAAGAACACACGGGTCAACTCCTTGGGAAGCACCTTCCTCAACGCCTGCACCATCTTCACCCTGGTTTCGGTGGGGATGTCCAAGGTGTGGGTGACCTTGTCGATCTGCTCGTGGGCAGCTGCCAGCACCTCCGGGTGGCCATGGCCCAAGGCCATCACACCGGCGCCGCTGAACATATCGATATAGATGTTGCCGTCGGCATCCTCCAACGTGGCTCCCTTGCCGCGAGCGACAGCCATGGGCATGCCCTTCGAATAGGACACTGCCGAACTCTCGTTCGCTGCCTGGTACTCCAATATCTCCTTCGACTTGGGTCCAGGCGGAACCGTCACGATCTTCGGTGCACCCTGCAGAGACATTTCTTCAAACATCTTTTCATTATCCATATCAACTCTCCTTTGCCCAGCATCTCCGGTTGTTACCGGGAAGGGGTCTTGTTGTTGTAACTCATACTTTCCGAGATCTGACGAGCCATCTCCTTGAGCGGTTCGATCAGTTCATCCATCTTGTCTTCAGTCAATCGCATCGAAGGACCCGAAATCGCTATGGTGGCGATCACCTCCCCACTACGGTTGTACAGTGGAGCCGCGATACTGTTGAGGTGGCTTCCGAACTCGAGCACCTCCTTCGCATAGCCCCTCTCACGAGCTTCCTTCACCAAATCCTTGAAATGCCCCTTGTCCATACAAGTGTCTGGGGTCTTCCTGATGAAGGTCACATTCTCCAGATACCGGTCCAACTCCTCCTCCGACAAACTGGAGAGCAAAAGCTTCCCCGACGCACAGGAGTTCACCGGATAGGTGTAGGTGACATCGGGATTCAGCACCACGGTATGGGAACTCTTCACCTCTTCAATGGCGATCACCATATCGTGGTACAGCACCGTGAGATAGATGTTCTCCTTGGCAATGCGTTCCAAGTCGTACATCCTTGTTTTGGCCGATTCCCTCAGCTGTTCCTTGATGGGAACCGTACTTCCCAACTGAAACAGCTTGAGACTCAACTGGTAGCCCAGCCGCGATTTCTCGACATATCCCAAACATACGAGCGTGTAGAGCAACCGATGGAGATTCGCACGGGTGAGTCCCAACCCTTTGCACATGGTCGAAGGCTGCACGGGTTGGTGTTCACTGATGAATTCAAGCAGATTGAAAGCCTTCATCACAGTGGTCGCCAACTGATAAGGTGTTTCACTATTTGAACGCTCGTTTATTTGATGAAACATACCTTATTATGGGGGGGAGTCCCGAGAGTTGTCAACCAAAAATTTTATTTTTTCTTGTTATTCTTTTAACGATAATACTATATCTAATATATTATTTAGAAAAACGCACGCAAGCGAGGCATAGGAGCGGAAGCTTGGCAAAAATGTTCTTCCCACTCGAATGCCTGATGTTGTGTGAATCCTATAGATGGGTTCGGCCGCCACCCGAACAGGGTGGCAAGCCGTTCAAAAGATCAAAGTATGAAAGGAATGCGGTAGTTGTGCGATTGATAGACGACGAACGTCTCCACCTCGAGAATCTCGGGAACCTTGGCCAGTTCCTTCTTGAAGAAATCCAACAGGCTCAACCCCTCCTCCTCACCGAGCAGGACCTGCACGATGAGGTCGTAACGGCCGGTGACCACCACCGCCGAAACCACACCTCTTAGACGGGAAAACTCCTCGGCCTTCCGTCCCAGATCGAGGGTTTTGAGCTTCACCCCCATCATGATCACCTGAAGACCGGGTATCATCTCCGGATCAATCAATCCGGAGATTTGCAACACCCCCTCTTCCATCAACTTGTTGACCCTGGCGCGGACCGTGTTTTCGGTGATGGACAATTCTTCGGCGATCGCACTATAGGGCTTGCGCCCATCGGCAAGTTGCTTGATGATGGCTTTGTTGGTTTCGTCTATCTTCTTCATGTCAACCGTTCACTCTCTGGAATTCCTTCATGAGATCGGCCAACGCCTGGACATCCTCTACCGGCAACGAATTGTAGATCGAAGCGCGCAGTCCACCGACACTCCTGTGACCCTTCAAACCAAGCATTCCAGCCGCCTTGGTTTCCGCAAGGAACTTCTTCTCCAGCTCTTCGCTTTTCATCCTGAACACAATATTCATCTTGGACCGATACAAGGAATCGACAGGACTTCTGAAATAGCCACCGCTGGAATCGATCGCATCATAGATGATCGCCGACTTCAGTGCAGCACGCTTGGCCATACCTTCGGCCCCACCATTCTTCTTGATCCACTCCAATACAAGCTTCACAGCCCAGATCGAGAACACAGGAGGCGTGTTGTAGAGCCCATCTCCCTCGGCATGCAACTTGTAGTCGAGATACGCGGTGAGATTCTCATTCCTCCTCTCGAGCATGTCTTTTCGCAAGATCACCAAAGTGGCACCCGCGGGACCGAGATTCTTCTGCACACCGCCATAGATCATCGCGAATTTCTCTACGGGAACAGGTCGGCTGAGCAGATCACTCGACATGTCCGCGATCAAAGGCACATCTCCGATCTCGGGCCACTGCTGCCACTCGATCCCTCCGATGGTCTCGTTTGAACAGAGGTAAAGGTACGAAGAGTTCTTTGAAGCCTTCACTGTCGACGGATCGGGCAACGAAGTGAAATTGTTCTCCGTACCATCATAGTAGAGATGCACATCGCCAAGTTTCTTCGCATCACTGGTGGCCTTGTTCGCCCATGTACCGCTCTTGATGTAATCGGCTACGGTTCCAGGACGAAGAAAATTCATCGGTATCATGGAAAATTGCAGTGTCGCACCGCCACCGAGAAAAAAGATATCATAATTCTCGGGAATGCCCATGAGATCCCTCAGCAAACCGAGACACTCGTGGTACATATCCTCAAACGGTTGTCCACGGTGGCTCGCCTCTATCATCGAGAGACCGGCACCTTGGTAGTCCATGAAATCATCGTGCAATTGTTGCAGGACCTCAACCGGCAAAACCGACGGACCTGCGAAAAAATTCTTCTTTCTCATAGGGAGCCTCCTTTCACCAATTCATCGATGATGGCACAGGCCTCATCGCCGATCCTCAACAGGTTCTCTTCACTGTTCGCCCCGATATGGGGAGTCAAGGTCACCCTCTCGCTCTTGAGCAGAGGATAGTCGGGTGCCGGAGGATCACTGGGATAGACATCGGTGGCATACCAGGAAATGGTACCTTCTTCGAGAGCCTTCACCATCGCGTCGGCATCCACACAAGGTCCACGTCCCGTATTGACCACGACAGGGCGTCTCGTACACTGGCTGATGAGATCGTCACAGAAAAGACCTCTGGTCTCGTCGGTAAGCGGCAAATGCATCGAAATGTAATCGGCATCCCTCACTGCGTCGACGACTGTCGGCATCATGGTCGCCACGGGACTCTCGGTCACATACTTGTCGTAGGCGACCACCTTCATGCCGAACGCCAAAGCCCTTTCGGCCACCTTGCTGGCGATATTGCCGATGCCAAGCAAGGCAAGCGTCTTACCATACAATTCGGTCCGCTTCACCTTCTTCAACCATTCTCCGCGCTTCATGCCATTGTGCACTTCGATGATATGGTTGGGAACGGAGATCATCAACGCGAACGCCAACTCGGCCACAGCTATGGCAGAGGACTTCGGGGTATTGCGGACAATGATGCCCTTGCCCTTGGCATACTCCGAATCGATATTGTCGATACCCACCCCACCACGAATGATGAGTTTCAGATTCTTTGCGGAATCGATGTATTCCTTCGTGCATTTGGTTTTGCTTCGCACGAGAACCACATCCGCTTCGGCCAAGCGGGCCTTGTCTTCGGTGACCTCCCCATATGCTTCGAGCAACTTAGGCAACGAAGCATCGAAGGCGTCGGAAATCAGTATCAGCATCATGTTTCTCCTCTATTTTCAATAGTGTCTTCATGATACTGCATTAATTCGGAATTTGTCAAATAATTATTGAAATATTTATGTTAAGGTAAATTTCACATCAACTTCTTACCGTAAACATGTTTCTTACGAACCAAGCCTCCTTGGAGCAGCCGGCGAGGGATTCCTGAAGTGTGTTTCCGGCAACAAATTGAGATCGTAAGGGGTCGTCTGATACACATAATAGTTGAGCCAATTGGAATACAGCAGCTGGGCATGGGAATACCAACTCACCTGTGGACCCTTCGAAGGATCGTCGTCATGATAATAGTTTTTCGGCTTCTCGATCGGCAATCCTCTGGACACATCCCTACGGTATTCGAGATCCAACGTATCCGCCTCATACTCGGGATGGCCGAACACGAACACCTGACGATTGTCCTTGCTCGCCACGATATAGAGTCCCGATTCGTCACCCGAGGCCAACACCTCGAGATCGGGGACAACCGAGATATCGGACTCCCTCACCTCGGTGTGGCGTGAATGCGGAGCCTGGAACTCATCGTCGAAGCCTCTCAACAAAGGAGTGTTGGGAACCCGTACCTTATGGGTGAACACACCGAACATCTTCTTATCGAGCATATGCTTTTGAATACCGTAATGGTGGTAAAGCCCGGCCTGGGCTCCCCAACAGAGGAACAGATTCGCGAACACATGGTCGGCTGCCCATTCCATGACCTCACACAGCTCCTCCCAATACTCGACCTCACCGAACTCCATCGTCTCCACCGGAGCACCGGTGATGATCATTCCATCGTACGAATGGGATTTCACCTCATCGAACGTCTTGTAGAACTCCTCGAGATATTCCGCCGATGCATGGCGGGAGGTATATGTTGCGGTTCTGAGAAAATCGACCTCAATCTGCAAAGGCGTATTCGACAATCTCCTGAGAAGACTCGTCTCGGTGCTGGTCTTCAGCGGCATGAGATTGAGAATAAGAAGCCGAAGCGGACGGATATCCTGGCTTATCGCCCGCTTCTCGGTCATCACGAAGATATTCTCCTGTTCCAACACACTTCTTGCAGGGAGGGCATCGGATATCTTGACCGGCATCGTCACACCTCCAATGCTTGTGCCAAATCGGCAATCAGATCATCGATATGCTCGGTTCCCACCGAAAGCCGGATCGTCCCCTCCTCGATTCCCGCTGCGAGCAGATCATCACCCGAAAGCTGGGCATGTGTGGTGCTTGCCGGATGGATCACCAAAGATTTCACATCGGCAACATTCGCCAACAGGCTGAAGATCTTCAAACGGTCGATGAATCGTATGGCGCCGGCCGATCCACCCGCAATCACGAAGGTGAAAATCGACGCACCGCCCTTGGGGAAATACCTGCCATACAATCCATGGTCGGAATGACTATCCAAGCAGGGATGGTTTACCCGTTCCACCTTGGGATGCTTCGCAAGGAAATCGACCACCGCAAGTGTATTTTCCACATGCCGTTCGACCCTCAGGGAAAGGGTTTCCAAACCCTGCAGGAACAAAAATGCATTGAAGGGACTGAGTGCGGCTCCGTAATCACGAAGGAGGATCACACGTGCGCGGGTGATGAACGCCATATTCCCCGTCGCCTCGGTATAGCTGATGCCATGGTAACTGGGATCGGGATCCACGAACCAAGGGAATTTTCCCGAAGCCTTCCAGTCGAAGGTTCCCCCGTCGACGACGATGCCTCCGATACTCGTGCCATGTCCACCGATGAATTTTGTGGCCGAGTGCACCACGATATCGGCACCATGCTCGATCGGACGCAAGAGGTAGGGTGTGGCGAACGTATTGTCGACCACCAGCGGCAAATGGTGTTCATGGGCTATCTTGGCAACCTTCTCAATATCCACGAGATTCGCATTCGGATTGCCGATACTTTCTATGAACACCACCTTGGTGTTGCCACGGATCGCCTTTTCAAGCGAACCCAAGTCGGAAACATCGAAGAACGTGGTGGTCACCCCGATATCGCCGAAGGTTCTCCCCAACAGGTTGAACGTGCCGCCGTATATCGTTCTTGCGGCAACGATGTGGTCACCGGAACGCACTAGATTCTGCATCGCAATGGTGATCGCAGCCTGTCCCGAAGCTGTTGCAAGGGCTCCGACACCACCTTCGAGGGCAGCGACCCGCTTCTCGAACACCTCCGTGGTGGGATTTCCTATCCTGGTATAGATATTGCCCGGTTCGGAAAGATCGAACAATGCCGAGGCATGCCGGCAATCGTCGAACACATAACTTGTGGTGGCATAGATCGGGACTGCCCGAGCTCCTGTGGCGACATCGGGATGTTCTTGTCCAGCGTGGAGTTGCAGTGTCTCGAAATGTAATTTTTTTGTCGTATCCATGTGATGGCTCCTTATGATTTGGATGTAAGACCCATATGCAATGGGCACACGATAGGCTTGATCCACCGCATGCTGTCGCGGACGGAACCGCATCTGTTGTATCTATACGAGCGCCTATCCATCCAGGAACCTCCTTGGAAAAAAATTGAAAAAAAACCGCCGGTTGTACACCGACGGCGATCACGTCACATGTACAGAGGCGATTAATAGCTCTTCATGGAGTGCATCTTACGTACTTTCTTCAGCTGCTTGCGCTGCAAAGCCTTTTTCTTCCGGTTTTCAATGGTAGAAGGCTTCTCGAAATACTCGCGCTTTTTCCACTCCCGGATAATGCCCTCTTTCTCAACCATTCTTTTGAACTTCTTGATTGACTTTTCGAGTGGCTCATTATCGTCTACTCTTACGTAAGCTATGGTAATCACCCCCTTCCCAATGCATGGGACCAATGTATGCCCAATGATGCTGAAATCGGATCATTTTGTCAAGAAGTGCGCTCGAGTATCTCCTCTATCGATTTCTTATGTCGCTCGAGCGACACCACAGTCAGCTGTAGCGTCTCGTTGTTTCTGAAATAGTTCCGTCCCAGACGGAACACCACATCAACCTCATCATTGCCATCGAAATCGGTTCCCACTTCATCCGCTCCATTCCAATAGAGCGCAGGCCAGAGATAGCGTCCGTATCGGAGCTGCAGCTTCACATGCGCCGGACCATTGCCTTTGGAACGGTTGAGCAGCTGGAGATCCTCCACCTTGGCTTTCCTGATCAAGAATTGCAGGGGTGGATTCCCTTCTCCGTACGGTTCGAACGTCTCGACGAGAGAGATGAGCTCCGGTGTAAGGTATTCGGGCGGCAACTCGGCATCGATGAGCACCGGTTCCTCCTCATCGGAATCCCGGGATTCCATCAACTCGATCGCTTCACCAATGCGTTCACGCAAGGAGGTGAGATGCCTCCGTTCCATACTGAACCCTCCTGCGCATCGATGACCGCCGAAATCGAGGAACAAATCCTCGAACGTACTGAGAAAATCGCGTACATTGAAATGTTGTGGGCTGCGCATCGATCCCGTGACCCGCTCATCATCCACATGGGCGATGACCATGCTTGGGGAGTTGAACTGCCTGAGCAAACGGGATGCCATGATCCCGGTGAGACCACGACTTACCGTCGCATCCTCAACCATGAGGAACTTGCCGTCGTACTCCCCAAGACTCGTTCGGGCCTTCGGCAACAATCTTCCCCAAGAATCCTCACCCTGCTTCTGGCGTTCACGGTTGAGCCGCATCAACTCTCCCGCATATTCCTCGCAGGTCCGCAAGTCCTTTGCAAGCAGCATCTTCGCAGCGACCTGGGGTTTCCCCAACCGTCCCGAGGCATTTATCACTGGAGTCAATTGCCATCCGACATCACTGGTGGAAAGGCGTTTCCCCGCGAGATTCTGCATCGTCATGAGAGCGGCCAATTCCTTCCTGACCCCTTCGCCCATCATCTTCATCCCGGTTCTCACCAGAATCCTGTTCTCATCGACCATCGGCATCAGATCGCCGATCGTACCCATGGCCACCAAATCGAGAATCTTCTCGTATTCGTTGGAGAGCGATGGTATCGATTTGAGCACATATGCAGTGAAAAGTGAAACCAGCACATCGATTTCACTCGCTGTTCTGGTATAACGTACCGCCCTACTCATCCGCATGAGGCTGAAAAGACTTTTTCCCTTCACTTGCGGCAAGACTGCTTCGAACTGACTCCTCAGTTCCCCCATGTGGATATCGACCGATTGGCCAAAGGCCCTTCGCAACAGATTCGTCTCCAAATCCACATCAAATGCCAAAATCGGAATCCCCGCATCCAAGAAACGCAATATCCTGCTTTGGTGTATACCGAGCACACCAGGCACCACTTCCTCGACCAAGCGATCCTCGACAACCAGATTCTTCATTCTGGCCGCCTCCACGATCACCGTCTCATTCCCCGGTACCGTACTGCCGGGCATCGCATGGAGAAGAAACAACTCCTCCCGATAAAAATCGCTCGCGGCGAACCGCAACGCCCAGATACATTTCGCGACCACCCCACAACCTGCGAGATGGGCAAAAGGGTACCCGCAACCGGCGAGTTTGGGATCTATGACGGCTTCCGCCGCCGGTATCGCTTCACCTGCCAGATGATGGTCGGTGACCAGGACATCGATCCCCAAACCCTTCGCATAGGCCACCTCTTCAATATTGGAGATCCCACAGTCGACCGTGATCGCAAGGGTCACATCTTCGGCGGCGGCACGATCGAGCCCTTCTTTGGTAAGTCCATAGGGTTCGTCTCCCTCAGGAAGGCGCCAAGACGTAGCGAGCCCCATCGACTGCAATTCCTGCACCAACAGAACCGTACTGGTGATTCCATCCACATCGCGATCCCCGAAGACGCAGACCTTCTCTCCCTCGTCACGGGCCTGGAACACCCTTTCGACGAACGTTTCCATCTCATCGAACAGAAAGGGATTGTGCAAATGGGACACATCGGTTTCAAGAAAAAATCGTACCGATTCGGGGTCAACCGCTCCTCGGCGGGCAAGCAGGGATGCGGTGATGTAATCCACACCGTAGGTCTCGTTCAATTTTCTCAACAATTCCACCGAGACCGGTTCCTTTTTCCATTTTTTCATATATCAACCTTTTTTCAATATGCACCCAAAGCCTCCATGAGGATACCTCCGGATAGGCTGGAAAGCGGTCGCCCCAATATATTGGTAACGTACCGCACCATATAACGTGCCATTCTGATGGTTGCCGGAACGCTGAGTGGCACCACCACCGCATCCGATTCCGACAAACCTTGTGTATACAGAAGGTATCTTCGCCCCCCCGGTCCCAACGCATACTCGAAACCTTCCGAATCGACATCACCACAATCGCCACAACAAGGGGTATGCAAACCGGTATTGAATGAGAGCCGTTCCTTATCATTGTATGGTGTGCCACAGATCGGGCAGGATATCAAGTCGGGTTCGAGTCCCATGATGACGATGAACTTCCAAATATACTGTATGAACACCAGTCTCGGATCTACACACGATTGGTCAAGCAACACCAAAAAACCGCCCAATACACGGTACAATGCCTCATAATCGCCACCATGCATACGCATGGCCATCTCAACCAGTGCTTGGGAAATGTAGAGTCTCAGGAGATCACCACGAATCGTATCGTTGGTATGTCGAGGCTCGGCATCCTTGATGGAATATTCATGTTTCGTGGGATTGTGGTAGAGATAGAATGTTCCAATGGTCCCGAGCTCCAGGGCTCCAGCGAGTTTTCCCTTCCTTGCGCCATAGGCGACCGCATCGCACAATCCCAGCTCACCGGACAACAGCGTCACCATCCGGTGCAATTCACCCCACTTTCTTGAAGAGAGGACGATCGCATCGATCCGCAAGTTCCGTTCCATTACAAAACTCCTGCGAACAACTCGTATGGAAGTGCTTTCGTCTGCATGGCAGAAGAGTAGCTTCTCGGCAAAACTCTGTCAACCAAACCCGATGAAATGTGTTATGATACCTCCATGATGTCGAAATTGGGAAGAATCCTGCTGGGAAGTGTGTTCATAATGGTTGGTTTCATAGTTTCCGCGGCATCCTTCCAACCACCCATACATCTGCAGGATCCCCACAGCTCGGAGGCGATGCTTGCCGATCGTGAATTCATCGGACCATTGGAACCCAACGAACAGGCGGTGGCCGACCGACTCCGGATCTCATTGACCACAATGGGAAGGGGTGATCCACTCTACGTCTGGTTCGGACACTCTGGTCTTGTGGTTACCGACAGCCAAAATGGTCGCAGTGTGATGTACGACTATGGCATCTTCAGTTTCGATGACGATTTCTACCGAACCTTTGCTTTGGGAAGACTGAATTACGAGGTATGGGCCACCAGCGAACCTGCTCGCAATGATCTGGCGATCGAGGAGGATCGCACCATCACCAAAATCTCCTTGGACCTTCCCGCTTCGTCGAAATTGGAACTGGTCAACTTTCTCAACTACAATGTACAGCCCGAACACAACACCTATCTCTACCACCACTATCGGGAGAACTGTTCCACAAGGATCAGGGACCTCATCGACAAGGCTGTTGGTGGAGAGTTCAAGACATGGGCCACATCAATCGAATATGACCAGACATTGCGGCAAATGGTGATGCGGCATACCGCGGTCTCACCATTCGTGGATTGGGTGTTGAATTTTCTCCAAAGCGGTTCGATAGACAAACCGATCACATTGTGGGAAGCGATGTTCCTTCCAGAGGTCTTGGAGCAAGCTCTTCTTGAATTCCACTACGCTGATGGAAGACCCATCGTCAACGACAGTGAGACCATCCACACCGCGACAGAAGGAATACGCCCACCGGTGCTCGATACGTGGCGATCGATGACCATACCCGGAATGCTCTTCGGTCTCTCGCTTGGTTTGCTTTCACTCTTCTTTGGGCGAGTGATGACCGAAAGCAAATTTGCAACGATCCGCCGCACAGGCTTGTTGTTCCATGGGTTGATCAATTTTCTCTGGACCTTCGCAACCGGACTATTGTCCATACTACTGGTGTTCATGATGTTTGCGAGCAATCATGATGTGACCTACTTCAATGAGAACATCCTCTTCGTCACTCCATGGTTGATGGTAATGGCATTCCAGGCCTTGCGTTCCGCGTTCGGACATGAAAAATCACTCTCCCGCTTCAGGAAAGCCAATACGGTGATGCTCTTGCTCGTGGGAATCGTTGTGGTGTTGAAAGGGGTTCTGTTCGATGTGATGATCCAGCGCAACTGGCAGATCATATTCACCATGTTGCCATTGTATGTGTGCAACAGCACCATACCGTTCGAACGACTCTTCAGAAGAAAATCGCGTTTCCCGCTGGACAACAATTGAGCAAGGGCCGCCGGAGGGGGAGATTCCGACAGCCCACAGGAAGTCATACCACGATTTTCGTCCCTTTGCCCTCATACAAGGCCCCATAGATGTTCTCCGGATTGGTGATCAATCCCACATTGCCGGTGGACTTGACGAAATCCATCATCGCGAGAATCTTGGGAAGCATGCTGCCGGGAGCGAAGTGTCCCTCATCCACATAGGTTTGGCACTCGTCGAGGTCGATCGTATCCAACTCCTTCTGTTCGGGTTTGCCATAATTCAAGCACACCTTTTCGACTGCGGTCGAAATGACGAACATATCCGCCTTGAGCTCCTTGGCCATCAATGCAGCGGCAAGGTCCTTGTCGATTACAGCTTCCCTGCCCTCAAGGGAACCATCCTCGTGGCGCACGACGGGAATGCCACCCCCACCTGCGGCTATGACGATGACATGGTTGTCCACCAAGGTCTTCACCGTCTCAAGCTCAACGATCGATACCGGTTTGGGGGAAGCCACCACTCTCCTGTAGCCCCTTCCCGCATCTTCGACCACATCCCATCCATCGGTGAGCCTATGGTGGTCGGCATCCTCCTTCGACATGAACGAACCGATCGGTTTGGTGGGATTTTGGAACGAACGATCGTTGGGATCAACCTCGACCTGGGTGACGATGGTGGCGACTTGGGGCACAAGCTGCTCTTTCGCGAATTCATTGTGGAGCGCCATCTGCAATTGGTAACCGATGGCACCTTGGGTGTCGGCCACGCAGGAGTCGAGAGGAACCGTATGCAGTATGGATTTGCTGAACTCAGCCCTCAAGAGAATGAATCCCACCTGAGGTCCATTTCCATGGGCGATGACCACACGATGGCCCGCCTTCACCAAACGAACGATGTGGTGGGCGGTTTTCCTGGCCGCCTCGTACTGACTCGAGACCGTCACATGCTTCGAGTCCTCTATGAGGGAATTCCCTCCTATCGCGATCACGATCAATTTGCTGTTTTCCATACATTTCTCCATCAAATACCATGTTGAGGGACAGACTGGTTGTCCCGGTTCCCACAGTATAGCAGTAATGCAACAAAATGCAACAACTTTCTTTCCGTTGACAAAATCGACTCCACGGTGCTACCGTTGGCACACAATTGTTTGGAACAGTAACACTTGTCGTTTCCGGACACACCAAGGAGCAATCCATGCGAAAAGATCTCACATTCGAACAATCGATCGGACAACACCTCGTGGCCGGCTTGACGGGAACCACATTGGACGACGGGTTCAGGGATTTGGTCCACAACTGCAAAGTCGGCAATGTGATACTCCATCCGAGGAACATCGAAAACCGTGGGCAATTGACCTCGCTGTGTAAAGAAATTCGACAACTCATCATCGCCGAAACCGGTGTCCCACCGATTATCGCGATCGATGAGGAGGGGGGTATGGTCGGAGCACTGCCCGAGGAAACCACACGTCTTCCCGGAGCGATGGCGATCGGAGCTACGGGAGACCAGGGAAACGCCTTCACTTGCGGCTACATGATTGCCGAGGAGCTGCGGGCCATGGGAATACAATGTGACCTTGCACCGGTACTCGATGTGAATACCAATAGGCTGAATCGGGTCATAGGAGTAAGATCCTACTCCGACGATGCCAAAATAGTCGCCGAATTCGGCAGCGCCATGGCACGTGGCCTCGATAGCGGCAAGGTGATACCGGTGGCGAAACACTTTCCCGGACACGGAGGGACTGAAATCGATTCCCATATAGGTCTTCCCACGGTGGACAAGACCAAGGAGGAGATGGAGGAGTGCGAACTGGTGCCGTTCGCAACCGCCATCAAAAACGGCATTCCTGCGATCATGACCGGTCATATCCTCTACCCTGGTCTGGAAGAAGCACCCATTCCCGCCAGCATGTCCCGCAACATCGTAACCGAACTGTTGCGGAATGAATTGGGTCATCAAGGATTGGCAATCACCGACTGCCTTGAAATGGGAGCGATCACCGGGCAGTTCGGTACCGTCCATGCGGCGGTGGAAGCCATACGGGCCGGAAACGATCTGTTGTTGATCAGCCACACCGAACAGTTGGTGAGGGAGACCTTCGACGCACTGGCCGTCAGTTACGGCAACTCCTACCTCGATTGGGAAGAACATGAGCAGTCGGTTGCACGGATAATCGACATCAAGGAACGGTATGCGTCCGATATCGAGCCATCGCTCGAAGTGGTAGGTTCCCAAGCCCACCGGGAGGTCGCCAAGGCGATCATGGCCAGGGCGATCTGCATAGGTAATCTTCCCCACGAACAACTCCCCGAATTGGGGACCGATCCCCTCCATCTGGGATGCGAACCTTTCAAGACGAGTGAAGCGATGGACCGTTCGCTTGAATGTGAAGCGTTCCCGCTCTGGATGGCCCGTCATCTGGGGGGAAAGGCGCTGGTAACCTCGGCCGATCCCTCCAAGGATGAGATCATCGCACTCATGGAAGAGATCGGAAATGCCACATCGATTGTGATGGGCACCTACAACGGTCATCTGAACCAAGGTCAGCTGGCCCTGGCGAACGCCATGGCGGGAACAGGACTTCCTGTGGTGGTGGTTGCCCTGAGAAATCCGTATGACTTGGTCTACCTCGCCGAAAACATCCACAGCTTCGCGGCATTCGAGTATTCTCCATTGGCATTCGAAGCGATCCGTTGCATCTTGAAGGGAGAACGGAGTGCAACCGGAGTATTGCCGATCCATTGGTGAACCCGACTCACTTTACCAAACCGTACATTTGCGGTAGTGTCAGTGCAAATTCCAATAATGGAGAGTGCCAAAGATGAATCGAGACCAGAAGAAGCTGTTCCTGTTCGCCCTTTACCTCACTTCCATGGTGTTGGTGAACACCTTGGGTTCGAAGATTACCACGCTCGGTACGGTAAGGGCCTCCGTCGGGGTATTTTTCATGCCGATCCTCTTTCTTGTGACCGACATCGTGGGAGAAGTCTTCGGCAGGAAAACTTCCACGCAATTTGTAAACATGTCCACCATCATGCTTGTGTTCATGTTCGCGATGATGGGATTGTGCATCGTACTCCCTGCGAATCCCACTTGGGGCCTACAGGAATCCTATGCCACGATATTCGGTTCCAGCATGCGCATGACCGCTGCAAGCCTCATCAGCTTCTTCATAGCACAGCATGTCGATGTGTTTGCTTTCTCCACCATCAAGCGTCTCACCAAAGAGAAGCATCTTTGGATCAGGAACAACGTGAGTACCATTGTGAGCCAATTCATCGACACCACGATCTTCATGTTCGTAGCCTTCTACCACATGACCGACCGTTACACCGCATCGTTCATCTTCAGCCTTATCATCCCCTACTGGCTGTTCAAGGTATTGTTCGCATTTCTGGACACTCCCCTCTGCTATCTCGGGGTATGGTGGTTGCGTCATGATCGCACCGAACCCGCTCCTGCCACAGGAAAACCCTCGTGAACAAGACTGTCATCTTCGGCGACAGCCTGAGTGCGGGACGAATCGGCATTGCCTATCGCCGGTATATCCCGCTGTCAACCGAAGTGCATGGCATCGAAGGAGACACATTTACAAAGGTGATGAAGCGGGCCATACGCCACATGGACGCCAAACATCCTGGCAGGCAGTCCGTGATCGTCATCCAAGGAGGAGCGAACGACCTGTTGTTGCCCCACATGGCTCGACAATTCGTCCGGTGGAAGGATGCGGTGGCTGCATTGACGGCCGCATCCGATCCACCAATCGTTGACGACGACGAATTTTCCAAGATACTTGCCGAACTGTTGGCCGATGCGGTCACACGTCATCCACGCACCACCATGGTGCTTTGTTCACTACCGATTCTCGGAGAGGACCTCTCATCCGAATTGAATCAGCGTCGTATTGAAAGAAACCGCATCATGTGTCAGGCGTCACAGACCCATCCCAATATGCTCTGGTGCGATATCGCGTCTCCATTGGAGGATTTGGTGAGAAGTGGGAAGGGTACTTCACCATTTCTTCCCACCTATCCCGGACAACTGGAAATGGACGTCAAGACAGTGGGAACAGACGAAGTGAAGGCCGCGGCACTCTCCTCTTCAAGAGATTTGGTGGCGACCATCGATGGAATCCATCCCAATGCGGCGGGAGCACAAAGGATCGCAGCCGCGATTTCCTCCGTTTTGCCTTGGTGAGAAGCTTCACTGTACGACAAACTTTTATTACATTGTTGGTACACAAACCTAAGCGGAGGATAATTCATGGCAGATCAGGAATTGATGCCCGTTGAGCAGACACTGCCCCATTCATTGTTCATATTGCCCTTGGTGGGCAACCCCATATTTCCAGGTCTCTTCACCCCATTGGTGATCGAGAGCAAGGATGATATCGAGATCGTGAACCAAGCGATGGCCCATGGTGGAGATCTTGGCCTTCTTTTGGTGAAGGACGAATCCAAGACCGATTATGAAGCCGAAAACCTGTACCGGGTGGGTACCATAGCGAAAATCATAAAGAGAATCAAGTTGCCCGATGGAGGAATGAACATCTTCATCTCCACCTTGAAACGGTTCCAGGTCAAGGACTTCCATGCGAACGGCAAATATATCGTCGCCGATGTGGAGTACTTGAACGATATCGAAGACAATCCCACCGAGTTGAAGGCATGGACCCGCCAACTCATCACGGAGACGAAGAAACTCTCCAAGGGGAATCCCCTCTTCACAGAAGAGATGCGGTTGAACATGGTCAACATCGATCAAGCGGGAAAGATGGCCGATTTCATCGCCAGCATCATCAACATCGATAGACGACAGCAACAGAGGATTCTTGAAACACTCAATGTAAGAAGACGAATGGAGCGGGTTCTCGTCTTCATCAAGAAGGAGCAACAGGTGCTCGCGATGCAGGAGCAGATCCAAAATCGCGTCAACAGCAAACTTGAGAAGAACCAGAGGGAATACTTCCTACGTGAGGAGCTGAAGCATATCCAACAGGAATTGGGACTCACCAGTGATCCCAGGAGCGCCACCTTCAACAAGATCAGCAAACAGATCGCAGCGCTCAATCTCGAGGGAGAGGTGGCCGAGGCGGTGAACAACGAATTGGAGAAATTCCAATCGCTTGATCCCAACAGCCCCGACTATTCCATCACCAGAACCTATCTCGAAACGATCGCCGCACTCCCGTGGCAGGAACCGAAACCAGAGGAATTCTCCCTGGAATCGGCCAAGAAGATCCTTGAGAAGGACCACTACGGACTCAGGGATGTGAAGGATCGCATCCTCGAGTATCTTGCGGTAAGAAAGAAGAAGCAGGATACCAAGGGTTCCATCATCTGTCTCGTGGGCCCTCCGGGAGTTGGAAAGACCTCGGTGGGACGATCGATCGCACGCGCACTGAAGAAGGAGTATTACCGTTTCAGTGTCGGTGGAATGCGTGACGAGGCCGAAATCAAGGGACACCGCAGAACCTATATCGGTGCGATGCCCGGCAAGGTGATCCAAGGCTTGAAGACGGTGAAGTCCAAGAATCCCGTGTTCCTCATTGATGAAATCGACAAGATGGGAGTCTCGTTCCAAGGCGATCCCGCCTCGGCATTGCTCGAAGTCCTTGATCCCGAACAGAACCAGGCCTTCAGGGACTATTACCTCGACCTCCCCTTCGATATCTCCGAAATTCTCTTCATCGTTACAGCCAACACCTTGGAGACCATTCCCAGACCGCTCCTTGATCGGATGGAGATTATCCAGATCGCTGGCTATACTACTCAGGAGAAACTTGCGATCGGAAAGAAGTATCTCGTTCCCAAGAGTCTGAAGAAGCATGGACTCACCAAGAAGGAGGTTTCGCACTCAACCAACATCCTCCGGGAAATCGCCGAATCCTATGCGAGGGAAGCTGGTGTGCGCAACTACGAGAAATCGCTCGACAGGATCCACAGGAAGGTGACCCGGGAAATTCTGGAGAAGGAGCCGAAACTCCCGGTGAAGATCACCAAGGAGAAGATGATCGAATATCTCGGGCAACCGATCTTCCATGAGGATGAGATCCTGAGGGCAGATCGACCTGGAATGGCCATTGGTCTCGCCTGGACGAGCATGGGAGGCGATACGCTCATCATCGAGGCGGTGTCCTACCCCGGCAAGGGAGAGCTGAAGCTCACCGGTAAACTCGGTGAAGTGATGCAGGAGTCGGCGAGCATTGCCCTCACCCATATCAAATCGATCGCCACCCAGCATGGCATCGAGCCCACTTGGTTCGATACCCATGCGATCCACCTCCACGTACCGGAAGGGGCGACTCCCAAGGACGGCCCCTCGGCAGGCATTACGATGGCGACGGCCTTTTATTCGTTGATTACCGAACAGGTGATAAAGAACGATCTGGCGATGACCGGAGAGTTGGATCTCGTGGGCAAGGTGATGCCGATCGGAGGATTGAAGGAGAAGGTGCTTGCAGCCCGTAGGAACAAGATCGACACCATACTGATTCCGAAGTTCAACAAGAGGGATCTCGATGAACTGGACGATGAGATCAAGGAAGGACTCACATTCCATCCAGTCTCCACCTTCGAGGAAGTCCTTCACCATGTGTTCGGAGAAGCCAAGTGATCGAATTGCTCAGCCCGGCGGGAACTCTGGAGAAACTCTCCTATGCCTACACCTATGGGGCGGATGCCGCCTACGTCGGTATGCAGGAGTTTTCTTTGAGAACCCGCGCGGGAAACATCGTCGATGACGATATCGAACGACTGAAGGAGATCAAAGGTACCAAGAAGCTGTATGCGGCGGTCAACAGCTATCTCCATGAGAAGGACATCGGACTGCTGCGCGAGCGGCTCGACGTCTTGGCACGGTATCCGTTCGATGCCTTCATCGTAAGCGATCTTGGTGGAGCACGAATCTTGAAACGCCATTTCGGTGAAACGAGGAAACTGCATCTCTCCACACAAGCGAATTGTCTCAACTCCGCTGCGGTTGCAGCGTATCGTGATCTGGGGTTCTCCCGGATCATTCTCGGCAGGGAAACCCCCTTGAGGGATATTCGCCACATCAAGAACGAGGTCCCCGACATTGAATTGGAGACCTTCGTACATGGTGCGATGTGCATGGCCTATTCGGGACGATGCTTCCTCAGTGCCTTTCTTGCCCGAAGGAGCGCGAACCAAGGCGATTGTTCACACACCTGCAGGTGGACGTACCGACTGATGGAGAATCGACAGGAGTATCCCGAAGGAGAGCTCGCTCTTGAAGAGGAGAGCCGTCCCGGCGAGTATTTTCCAGTCTACGAAGGTGACGGGTACACCACGATACTCTCCTCCAAGGATCTCTGTATGGTGGATCATCTGCAAGAGTTGAAGGATGCGGGAATCGATTCATTCAAGATCGAAGGCAGGATGAAATCACTCTATTATGTTGCCATCGTAACCAGGGCCTATAGAAAAGCCCTCGATGCGATGGAAGGCAAATCGGGTTCCGAAGATTGGCGTGCATATCGTGACGAATTGTTCAATGTGAGCCATAGGGAATATTCCACCGGATTCTTTTTCGATGATGGGGACATCGCCAATCCCACCGATATAAGCTATGTGAGGGATTATCTCCTCATCGGTACGGTAGGAGAGGAATTGGAGAAGGACAAGCATGCGCTTTCCCTCAAGAACAAGATCGAACAGGGGGACGAAATTGAATACATCGGACCCGATGTAGTGTCGATCGAAGATGCTGCCTTTTCATTGGAGGATGAAGAGGGAAACACAATTGAAGCGGCCAACCATCATCAAAAGGTCGCGATTCGAACCGACAAACCGATCCAAACAGGGTTCATCATACGAAAAAAACTGAATTAGATCAAATTTCTGCCAATTTTTCACCAATTTAAGCGGTTTTTTCATGAATTTTCTTGTCATCCGACGCAGATATGATACTATAAAGCCAAGAATTTATAGGAGGCTTGCCAATGACAATCCATGAGCAAATCGTCGCTCAGTATGAAGCGTACATCGCGGAGAACCAGAAATTCACGGAGAAGGGAATCAAAGCTTCTGCCGCAAGGGCAAGAAAGGCACTTGGAGAGATCGCCAAGCTTGCAAAGGATCGCCGCAAGGAAATCCAGGAAGAAAAGAGCGAGCTCTAAAAGCGAACACATTGAACCACAACGACAAGGGGGCCTTTCGGCCCCATTGTCTTGTCCCTTTTCATCCCTTTAGTGAACGCAACAATTTCAGGTGTTTGCGTCCCTTGTTCAGCTTTTCCTCAAATTCAGCACGTTTGCCCTGTTCCTTTTCAATCGCAACAGCCTTGGCATTGGCCATGAACTGCTCATTGGAAAGTTTCTTGAGCGTACCGGACAACGACTTCTCTGTCTTTTCCAGATCAGCTTCAATTCGCGCGATTTCCGTATCCACATCGATGGCATCGCGGACGAACACAAAGGCTTCGAACCCAGGCCCGGCAACCGGAACAGCCTTGTCTATCGACTGGGACCTGTCGGAATCGACAACCAACGAGGACGATCCGATGAAGGTCGATATCAGTCCCAGATGGTCCTGGACAAAACCTGTAGCCACAAATCCCTCATCCGGACGGAACACCACCTGAAGTTTTCTTTCGGTGCCTATTTGCAATTCACTTCTCAAAGCCCTGATGCCACGCACCAGTTCCTGCATCGCATCGACGGTTGCCTTGGCATCCTCATGCCTATTTTCTTCAGACCATGTGGGATACTCCGCATCGATTACATGTCCGGTGGTGTTCGGCAACTTCATGTAGATCTCTTCGGTGATGAAGGAAACGAACGGATGCATCAAGCGCATCAGAGTTGCCAACAGATCGAGCATCACGCTGACCTGTAGGTTTCTCTCATCCTCCCCTTTTGTGGAAAGCGCATGTTTGGTCGCTTCCACATACCAGTCGCAGAAATCGTTCCAGAACACATCGTAGATCACCTGGGCCGCATCGTTGAAACGGTAGTTCTCGATCGCAACGGCGATCTTGGCGGCAGACTCATTGATCTGGTGGTACATCCACTGGTCCATGATACCCAGTGACGAAGAATCGAATCGGACCAACTCCCTACCTTCAAGGTTCATCAACAGAAAGCGCGTGGCGTTCCACATCTTGTTCGCGAACCGGGAACCGAGTTTGAACGAATCCATATCGATGAGGATATCCTGACCTTGGGCGGCAAGGTAACAGAGAGTGAATTTCATCGCATCGGCACCATAGAGGTCGACAACCTCCAACGGGTCGATCCCGTTGCCCAACGATTTGGACATCTTCCTGCCCTGTTTGTCACGCACCAAACCGGTGATGTAGATGTCGCGGAAGGGAACCTCACCCAAGAATTCCAGCGATGCCATGATCATCCTCGAAACCCAGAAGAAGATGATGTCGTAACCGGTGACCAGAGTGCTGGTGGGGAAGAAACGTGCAAGGTCGGGAGTCTCATCGGGCCAACCGAGTGTGCTGAATGGCCACAACCAGGAGCTGAACCATGTGTCCAACACATCCTTGTCCTGTTCGATACGGGAACTTGAGCACTTCGCACAAACGGTGGGATCTTCCCTCTCCACCATCATATGTCCGCAATCGGCACAATACCACACAGGTATGCGATGGCCCCACCACAACTGTCTGCTGATACACCAGTCCCTGATGTTCTCCAGCCAATGGCTGTAGGTGTTCTCCCAACGCTTCGCATAGAACGAGATCTTGCCGTCCTTCCATGCTTGCAAGGCTTTGTCGGCCATCCCTTTCATCGAGACGAACCATTGTTCGGAAAGATACGGTTCGATCACGGTCGAACAGCGGTAGCAATGGCCCACATCATGGTTGTGGTCGATCTGATCCAGAAGGTAGCCTTGTTCGGCAAGATCGGCAACCACGATCTTCCTCGCCTCGACCACATCGAGGTTCCGATACTTTTCGGGAACCGCATCGTTCAAGGTGCCGTCGGGATTGAGGATGTTCACCGTCTCAAGATCGTGTCTTTTGCCGATCTCCCAGTCGTTGGGATCATGTGCGGGGGTGATCTTCACCATTCCGGTACCGAATTCCATATCCACATACCCGTCGGCTATGATGGGTATAGGTTTGTTCGCCAACGGCAGGATGACTCTTTTCCCGATAAGATGCCCATACCGTTCATCGGCAGGATTCACCGCAACCGCGACATCGCCGAACATCGTCTCTGGACGTGTGGTTGCAACAGTGATGCTCCCCGATCCATCTTCATAGGGATAGGAGACCCTGTAGAGCTTACCGGTGAGATTCTTGTGTTCCACCTCATCATCGGCAAGCGCCGTGCCACAGTGGGGACAATAGTTGACAAGGTAGTTGCCTTTATAGATCAGTTGCCTTTCATAAAGGGTGACGAAAGCCTCCCTCACCGCCCTCGACAATCCTTCGTCCATGGTGAATCGTTCCCGTGACCAATCGCATGAGGAGCCGATCTTCTCAAGCTGCTTCGAAATGGTCGCATGATGGCGATCCTTCACCTTCCAGGTCTCTTCGAGGAATTTTTCCCGTCCCAGATCCTGTCTTCTCAAGCCCCTCTGGGCGAGCTGGCGTTCCACGACATGTTGGGTGGCGATGCCCGCATGGTCGGTTCCCGGAAGCCAAAGTGAAGCAACCCCACGCATCCTGTGATACCTGACGAGGGTATCTTGCAAAAGATTGTTCAGCGCATGTCCCATATGGAGGATTCCGGTGACGTTGGGAGGAGGCATTACGATGGTGAAGGTGACATCACCTGCTGCTTTTGGCTCGAAGAATCGATTGCTCTTCCAGTCCTCGTAAATCCTATCCTCGAACTCTTTCGGATCGTATGCCTTCTCAAGCTCCACAGCTTTCATGGAATGCCTCCCAAGTATGATTGTGCCTCATGTGACGATCACCAATACTAGCAAAATCGTCTCATCGTGACAACTGTGGGAGTTGGGGACAATTATGTGTGAACACTACACATATG
>CAYZJV010000015.1:0-9221 GCA_964478945.1 uncultured Spirochaetaceae bacterium
AGCTGGTTATCGCGACGGCCTGTCACGCCGTAGATCGCGGGTTCGAGTCCCGTCATCCTCGCTTAAGACCGCTCTGGATAATCCGGAGCGGTCTTGTTGTCTCTGCAGTTGGGATACGACCGAATCGGTGCAGTGGAGGATATATGAGAATATTGGTGGGCATGAGCGGAGGTATCGATTCCTCCGTGGCGGCACTACTTTTACAGGAAGCTGGTCACGAAGTCGTGGGAGTGACCATGTCGATCTGGCGTGATGGGAATCCCTTCTCCGGAGAACTCAAGAAGAACGCCTGTTTCGGTCCCAACGAGGAAGAGGATATCGCGGAAGCCCGAAGGGTGAGTGAAATTTTGGGAATTGAGTATCATGTGCTCGATTGCGCCGAACAATACGAACGGATCGTATTGGAAGATTTCAAAAACGAGTACCTTGCCGGTAGGACTCCCAACCCCTGCGTCTGGTGCAATAGTTTGATCAAATTCGGTGCGTTGCCGAAGATCGCTCGTGAAATGGGCATCGCCTTCGACAAATTCGCCACCGGGCATTATGCGAACACGGAATATCGTGATGGGAGATGGCTGCTGAAACGCGCGAAGGACTTGCGTAAGGACCAGTCCTATTTCCTCTACCGGCTCACTCAACAGCAGTTGTCCAACGTACTGTTCCCCTTGGGAGGATTGACAAAAGAAGAGGCCCGTCGCATCTGTATCGAACACGGATTCTTCACCGAAGAAAAGGATGAAAGCCAGGACTTCTACAGTGGCGATTACAGCGACCTCCTGCAGACGGAACCCAAGAGGGGGAATATCGTGGCTACCGATGGGAAGGTGCTTGGAACACACGACGGGTATTGGAACTACACCATCGGACAACGACGGGGCTTGGGTGTCGCATCCGAACGACCTCTGTATGTGCTTCGTCTCGATGCGACGAACAATGAAGTGGTGGTCGGTCATGTGGAAGAGACCTTCGGAAACGAACTGGTGGCCGAACGCCTCAATTGGATTGCGATGGAACATCTTGGGGAAGTTGTCGAGGTGCAAGCGAAAATCCGTTCAACCGGACTACCGAAAGCAGCTCTGATCGAACCGAATGCCGATGGCAACGTATCGGTCCGATTCGCCGAACCACAAAAAGCTGTCACTCCCGGGCAATCCGTAGTGTTCTATACCGACGATGTGGTCCTCGGTGGAGGAGTGATCATCTGAACGATGCACAGGTCGCTTGTACCGTGCGGTGAAACGTGGTTTAATTCAAGAAGACCAAACATAGAACTTCAAGGGGGAATCCATGCGTCTGATCATTGAACCCGATTATGAGAAATTATCCTGTTGGGCCGCGCGTTATATCGCGAAGTCGATCAAGGACTTCGGACCCACAGCCGAGAAACCGTTTGTCTTGGGACTTCCGACCGGCTCGTCTCCGGTGGGTACCTATAAGCAGTTGGTGGCGATGCACAAAGCGGGAGAGCTCTCCTTCAAGCATGTGGTCACCTTCAATATGGATGAATACATCGGTTTGCCAGAGGACCATCCGCAGAGCTACCATGCCTTCATGTGGGATCATCTGTTCAGCCATGTGGACATCCCTAAGGACCAAGTCCATATCCCCAACGGCAATGCTCCCGATATCGCCGAGGAGTGTGCCTCCTATGAACATAAGATCGCCGATTACGGTGGCATCCGCTTGTTCCTCGGTGGGATTGGTGCCGACGGTCATATCGCGTTCAACGAACCGTTCTCCTCTCTCCAATCGCTCACGAGGGTGAAGTCGTTGACCCACGACACCAAGGTGATGAATTCCCGATTCTTCGGAAACGATATATCCAAAGTCCCCTCGACCGCCATCACTGTCGGGGTGAAGACCGTGATGGATGCCCAAGAGGTCATGTTGTTGGTGAACGGATATGCAAAGGCCCGTGCGTTGCAGGCCGCTGTGGAAGGACCTGTAAGCCATGGGATGACCTGCAGTGCCCTGCAGATGCACCCGAAGGCCATCATCGTGTGCGATGAGGCGGCGACTGTGGAGCTCAAAGTCGGGACTTGGAAATACTTCAAGGATATCGAAGCGGAACATCTTGATCCCGCCTGTATGGTGGTCGAGGAAGATTCCTAACGCAAACCCATCTCGTCGGCGACCCGGATCACTTTGGCCGGGTCGTCCGTCATGATCGTATCCACACCCATCGAGAAAAGCTCTCGCATCGTATCCTCATCGTTGATCGTCCACACCTGGACAATCGCATTTCTCGCATGGAATGCTTCGATGAATCCCTTCGTGATCACCTTGATGCCCCATTGGCTCACAGGGACTTGGAAGACAAGGGTGCGTCCGAGATCCAGACGCTTCGGCAGTATCCCCAGTTTCTGGCGTGCAAGTAGCGGCAACACCTCGGCAGTGGTCACGCTGGTAAGGATTCGGGGATTCCTGTTTCTCATCAACTGAAGGTTCTTGAGATGGAAGCTGGCGCAAAGCACGCGATCTTCGGCTCCCAAGCGGGTGACGACTTGTTCGAACGCCTCCACGATCATAGGATCCTTAGTCTTCAGATCCACATTGAAACGTTGGCCGGGACAAGCGGTAAGGGCTTCCTCCAACGTAGCCAAACGTATTCCCTTCTTTCTGAACGGAAAGGTCTTTCCGCCATCGGAGCTGAACGTGTGGCCTGCATCGAGTCTCTTCAATTCCGCCAAGGTATGGTCCTCGACCCTTCCCGATCCGTCCGTATTTCGTTCCAAGGTGGGATCATGCCAGATCGCCACCTGTTTGTCACGTGTGAGATGGACATCGGTTTCGATGACATCGATACCCATCTTCACCGCACTGGTGAAGGCTTCCAATGTATTTTCGGGAAAATTGATACTGTCGCCACGATGTGCGACCACCCTTGGAATGGGTGTCAGAAACGGTTCTCTCATGCGGCAAGTCTAGCAACACCACCTGGTTTTGTCCAATGAATTCAGTTGTGCCATTCGCATGCGAATGTGGAGCCTTCGACAACAATGATTGTATCGAATCTTCAATTCATGGCCACAATCGCACACCAATGTGCATAAGTTGCGACTTTCACCTGGTGCCCTTATGGATTTTCAGGCGGGACATCTTTATGAACATCTTCTCAAGCCGCTTCGTCTCCTTCTCACTCAAAGTCGCACGTGCGAAGATATCCCTGAAGAACCGTTCCACCTCCGGCCTCTCATCCTGTTTGTAGAACCCGATCCGATCGAACGAATCTCCCACCGTATCGACCAATTCACGCAACCTGGTCTCCTCTATCGGCTCGAACCCCACTGTGGGAGTAAGTTCCCTGAACAGCGTGTAGGTAAGCACCTGCACGGCCTGGGAGAGGTTGAGACTGGGAAAGGCCTCGCTGGTGGGAATGCGTACCCCCATATGGCAAAGGTGCAACTCCGCATCGGTGAGCCCATCGGCTTCACGACCGAAGACGATCGAGATCCTGCCCGGTCCGGTGGAGTTGATCCGTTTGGCCATCTGCTCGGGCAGAAGGGAGAAATACTTGCGGTTCTTCCCCCTCCTTCTCGAAGCCCCTATGGAGAGGACACTGTCATCGAGCGCCTCGGCGAGGGAAGGAAACCTGCTGTGGTGCTCGAACAGGTCGTAGGCATGCAAAGCCAAGGTCCTGACCCTGTTCTCATCATAGACACGGTCTCCGGTGATCGCCAGATCGGTGATTCCCATGGTCTTCATCGCCCTGCAGACCGAGCCGATGTTGGCTCCATCCTGAGGCTCCACCAGCACAATACGAATTCTTGAGAGATTGGTGTTCGTTTCCATACGCCCATTTCATATCAGATATTGCAGTATTATCCAAGCTGGAATATAGTGGGAACATGTTGGAGAATGAAAAACCACGCAGGGATGCGGGAAAAACCGCGTTGATCGTCATCGCTGTCATCCTTGTCGCCGCTGCGTTGAAAATCGCCGGATCGGTGACATTGCCTCTGGTCATCTCCATTTTCCTCTTCCTTTTCTTCAACCCCTTCCTCAACAGACTTGAAAAGATGAAGATACCCCGTTGGCTTGGAGTAGTCATCGCGATGCTGCTGTTGCTGGTGATCCTGGTATTCGCAGGATGGTTCTTCTTCTTCACCATCGATCGACTGGTGCAACGTCTTCCCATGTACATACGACGGTTCACCGTAATCGATGCATGGTTGGCACAAATCCTCGAACTTCAAGCCGGTACGAGCTTTCTCGCCTATCTCAATTTCGACTGGCAGGGATTGATACTCAGCTCGCTCTCTTCAGTGAGCGGCAAGGCCATAAATGTGGTTTCGATGGCCTCCCTGATCTACATTTTCGTCCTGTTCCTTCTGCTGGAACGTCAGTCCCTGATACCCAAGCTCAAGATTGCCGCTCCGCAAGGGAAGGGCATGAGAATCGCAGTGCTGTTCGAAAGGGTGAATCGTCAGATATCGAAATACCTGTTGCTCAAGGCTCTGATCAGCTTGGCCACAGGAGTCCTATTCTATCTCGCCTGTCTTGCCACCGGACTGGATTTTGCCATCATGTGGGGTGTGCTCGCCTTCATACTCAACTTCATCCCAAGCATCGGTTCGATCATCATCACCGTGATGACCATAGTGATGGCACTGCTCCAATTCTTCCCCAATTGGGCGAATATCATCTATGTGGCGGTACTGATGATCTCCATCCAAACAGTGTTGGGCAATATCCTCGATCCCAGGATACAAGGTGTGCAACTCAATCTCAGTCCCTTCGTGATCCTTGTCTCGCTCTCCCTTTGGGGCTTCATTTGGGGAGTCGCAGGTATGTTCCTGGCCGTTCCCATCACCAGCGTGCTGCAGATCGTATGTGCCAATGTGCAATCGCTCAAACCGGTGGCAGTGATGATTGGAAGCGGCAAATCGTACCGCAAGGTGGTCGAGGAGGAGAGGAGACGGTCCCGCGAACGGGCCAAACGACGGGCTGATCGGGAAAAAAAGCGCAATGGACGATCCTCATCGAAGCACAAGCCGAAGGATCAATCCAATACATTGCCACTTTCTGAACATACGAATGAGTGATATTGCTCCAATGAATTGGGACCTCGAACCTGTCGATCTGAATGACCTCGACACAGCGTCACGCAGCGAGGCCTTACAACGATTCAACGACCATATATGGGAATATTATCGCAAGGAAGGGAGGAGTTTCCCTTGGAGGGAGACCTCGGATCCTTATCGTATCCTGCTTTCGGAATTGATGCTGCAACAGACGCAGACATCACGTGTCTTGCCAAAATACCACCAGTTTTTACAAAACTGGCCGGATTTCGAAGCGATGGCCTCCTCTTCCCTTCCCGAAGTACTTTCGGCATGGAGGGGACTTGGGTACAATCGCAGGGCACTGGCGTTGCGGACAATCGCCCAGCGAACACAACAATACGGCTGGACCTTGCCCAACGAGTATGGGCAGCTGTTGGAATTCCCGATGATCGGTCCTGCGACCGCTGGTGCGATCATCGCATTCGCCTACGGTGAACGTGCGGTCTATCTCGAAACAAATGTGAGAAGGGTCCTGATCCACCAATTCCATCCCAATGGGCAGGAGATCAAGGACAGGATGTTGCATCGCGAGTTGTCGGAATTGGCCGAGCTTCAGGATGATTGCAAACACTGGTACTATGCCTTGATGGATTACGGGGTGTATTTGAAGACAAAACTGGTGAATCCCAATAGGAAGAGTGCCCACTATCGCAAGCAGGCACCCTTTTCGGATTCCAACCGCCAGATTCGGGGAATGATTCTCGTTGCATTCACCGAAAGGGGAAACAGTTCCTTGACGGAGTTGTACAAACGATTGCCATTTCCTCCCGAGCGGGTCTTAGAATGTCTGCAGGCCTTGGAACGGGAAGGCTTTGTGAAGCAGCTGGAATTGATCGGAGAAGAGGCGCCCTGTTATGGTATCGTTTCCGATACCTGAACCGAATGGTGCGCTTTTCTGTCGATCCACATATTCATTCCCATCGCAATGAGAATCACCAAGGCACCTATGAGCATTCGCATGCTGAACAAGTCGTAGAGGTACCAATCGATCACTATGGAGGTGATGATCTGGGCACTGCTGAGCAGCATCGCAGAATAGATGGCAGGGATTCTCGGGACCACATGGTTTGAACCTGCCACAACGAGTATGGCCAACAACCCACCACCGAGGATCAGTGGAAGGGGAACACTTCCAATCGAAGCGAATGATGCAATGATGGTCTCGGCATCGGTGATCGAGTAGATGAGAAGAGCGAAAAGCAATCCGCTGACCACATTGTTCCTTGCACTGAAGAAGACCCCCTTGTAGGCGGCGAAGCGGGAGTTGTAGACCAGCTGTACCATGGTGATCACACCGGTGAGCGTGCCGATGATTACATAGGGAATGGCGAAGGTGCCCCCTTCGGACGCCATGATGGCGATTCCGAGGAAACCTATGAGCAGGGAGATGGCCTTCTGTGGGGTGATGGGATAGGTCTTGCGCCCCATGAAGCCGGTGAGATCGAAACCCAAGGAACCGAGTGATTGTCCCAACACCGCCGTGGCCATGGCCAGCGAGGCACCGATATTCACGATGGTGATGTAGTTGGCGTTGAGTATGATGAAACCGAACACTCCACCAAACCAAAAATACCATGGTGCCTTTTGCCGTTTGGCGGGATATCCCCGACGTATTCTGAAAACGATCATGATCAAGGTGATGACTACGATACCGATCGCATGGTTGAAGATGAAGGAGACGGGCATACCCGCGACCTCGCCGAGTCGGGTGTTGAACACAACCATGAATGAAATGGTACTGCCGATTGCGGCGGCCATGAGATAATCGATTGCCCTGTGCATGAAAGTATCTTATCATGGGGAAGTAAAACAAAAAAGTGACTTGAGAAGAATCAACTGCGGGTTTACACTTGCCGAGGAAGCAAATCTGTGTTTCCGATTCGAGGAGGAATCCATGAAAAGAAAAACCATACGAAAAGGATTGTTGGTGTTGTTCGCGCTCACCATATTGGTGTTCGTCGGATGTAGGACCACGGAAGCGGTGGAACCCATCGTTCCGGTGGCCGAAATCGTGGAACCTGTTGCTCCGGAGGTGGTGGAAGTCCAACCTGTGGAAGCACCCGCAGTGGAGGCGGAAAAACCCAAACCGGAAGTGGCTGCCCCCGTGGTGGAAGCAAAGGCGGTGAAGACGGTGAAGCTCATCACCACCAGCGATATGCATGGCAGCCTGTTCCCCTATGACTTCATGAGGAATATCGCAGCCGCCACGAGTCAAATGCATGTGGCGACCTATGTAGCCGGGGAAAGGGCAAAGGACCAGAGTGTGGTGTTGTTGGACAACGGTGATGTCCTGCAGGGACAGCCTATCGTCTATTATTACAATTTCGTGAAGACCGATGGCCCCCATATCGTTCCACAGGTGATGAACGATATGGACTATGACGCGGCTTCGGTAGGCAACCACGATATCGAGGCGGGACCAGATGTCTACATCAAGGTCTATCAAGAGGCCGATTACCCCTATCTGGCTGCGAATGCGGTGAGCATCGAAACAGGAGAGCCTATCATCGATCCGTATACGATCATCGAACGTGATGGACTCAGGATCGCAGTGCTGGGCCTGACAACCCCCTATATCCCGAAATGGTTGCCGCAGAACCTCTACGAGGGAGTGCGTTTCGATGATATGATCGCAACAGCCAAGAAGTGGATCCCCATCATCCAAGAAACCGAATCTCCCGATTTGATCGTCGGGCTCTTCCATGCCGGAGTAGATGAAACCTACAGTGGCGATGCGAATGAAGTCGGTAATGAGAATGCGAGCAAATTGGTTGCCCAACAGGTGGAAGGATTCGATGTCATCTTTACTGGCCACGATCATCAGGATACCGATATGGTGGTGCAGAGCCCTTCCGGCAAGGAAGTGGTGATCGTTGGAGCCATGAATGGCGGACGTTCGGTGGCGACTGCGACCGCTACGTTCAAGCTGGTGGAAAAATCGTATGTGCTCGACTCCGTCGATGGAGATACGGTGATGATGGAAGGCTATGAACCCGATGCAAAGCTTCTCGCCAAGTATCGCGGTTCCATCGATGAGGTCACCAATTGGGTTTCCCGTCAGGTGGGTACCATCAGCGAGACGATTTCTTCGCGCGATTCGATGTTCGGTGATTCCAAGTTTGTCGATCTCATCCATCAGATACAGCTTGAGAAGACAGGTGCCGAGCTCTCGGTTTCGGCTCCCCTGTCGCTCGATGCGACCATCAAGGAAGGACCGGTGTATGTGAGGGATATGTTCAGTCTCTATCCCTATGAAAACCTGCTGTTCACCATGGAGATGACAGGTCGCGAGGTAAAGGCCCATCTCGAGTACTCGTATGAGAATTGGTTTAATCAGATGCGATCCCTGAATGATGATCTGATCAATTTCAAGCGCGATGCCCAAGGGAACCTCATCTTCAATACCCGGTACAATACCTACGATACCGCCACGCGGTATTACAACTACGACAGTTTCGCAGGAATCAACTATGTGGTGGACATTACCAAGCCCGCTGGGCAGAGGGTGACCATAAAATCCCTTTCCAACGGACAACCGTTCGAATTCGACAAGACCTATACCGTGGCGATCAACTCCTACCGTGCCCAAGGTGGCGGTGGACATCTGGCGGCTGCCGGCATTACCAGCGAGATGGCATTGGAGAGGATCCTATTCTCCACCGACAAGGATCTTCGGTACTACCTGATGGAAGCCTTCGAGAAGAGGGGAGAGGTGGTCCCGACCATCGACAACAACTGGTTGGTGATCCCCAATCTCTGGGTCCAAAGAGGTATGAAGAACTCCTACCCGAAACTCTATCCAGCCAATTGATTCGGAAGGAAGGGCGTCCGTTCAGGACGCTCTTCCCATGTCTGGACACCCTTGTGGTGTACGGGTAGACTGTCGTGCATGGAAACGCGATTGACAACTTTCCCAGTATCACCGAGAGACCATGCCTTGGGGATGGAAGCTTGGCGGATATGGGACAACAAGGTGAAACCACAACTCTCTCTTGGAAGACTCGAGTACCTTGCGGTCGAAATCGTGGAGATGCTCGGTTCCCTCCATCCGGCAATCACCAGACCCAAGTTGTTGCTGTTCGCGGCCGATCATGGGATTGTCGCCGAAGGGGTATCTTCCAGCCCACAGGAAATCACCTGGCAACAATGTGTGAA
>CAYZJV010000015.1:9321-52482 GCA_964478945.1 uncultured Spirochaetaceae bacterium
ATATTCGCCTTCGGGGAGATGGGAATCGGCAATACGACCAGTGCTTCGGCGTTGATGGCCGCGTTGACCTCGTTCGAGGTAGCACAATGTTGTGGGCGTGGTGCGGGACTCGATGACAGGGGCGTGGCCCACAAATGCAAAGTGATCGGGGATGCTCTGCGATTCCATGGGAAATTGACCGATCCTTTGGAGATCCTTCGTACCTACGGAGGGTTTGAAATAGCAGCGATCACCGGTGGGATGCTCGGCGCTGCAAGCCGACGAGCGGTGATTCTGGTTGACGGGTTCATCGCCTCCATGGCTGCTGCATTCGCAATCGCAATTGAACCGCTTGCACAACAGTACATGGTGTTTTGCCATGAATCGGGCGAGGGTGGGCATCCTCTTTTGCTCAAGTATCTTGGAGTGGAGCCCCTCTTGTCGTTGAAGATGCGTCTTGGTGAAGGCACCGGGGCAGCGGTGGCATGGCCCATCATCCGGCAATCGTTGGACCTCTATCTCAATATGAACAGTTTCTCTTCCGCAAAAGTCACCGATTCGGTGGCGATGTTGAAACAACAGGGAGTGGATTTGCATGAATACGAATAACGGCACCGACATCACTTTGGTCCTTGGCGGTGCGAGAAGTGGAAAGAGCAGCTATGGAGAGCAACTCGCCCTATCGTATAGTGGAGAACGGGTGTATGTGGCCACCGCTGAGCCATTCGATGATGAGATGCGACAAAGGATCGCCAGACATAGGAAGATGCGGGAGGGACGATTCTCTTCAACCGTTGAGGAGGCGATCGACCTTGTCCATGCATTGGAGCGAATCGAGGATGATACCGCTGTGGTGTTGATCGATTGTGTTACGGTATGGCTCGGAAACCTCCTGCATCACAAAGGATTGCAGGAGCACTACACACAGATCGATCGATTTGTCGACTTCCTCCCCACTTGTCCATTCCCACTCATCATTGTTGCAAACGAAGTGGGGCAAGGAATTGTTCCCGGTGATCCGATGAGTCGACACTTCAGGGACCATGCCGGTTGGCTCAACCAATCGTTGTCCAAGCAAGCCGACAAGGTGATCTGGATGGTCGCCGGCATACCTGTGACCATCAAGGGAGAAGAAAAGAGATGAAGGGATGGGGCTTGGCGAGTGCGTTCAGAACATTGACCATCCTACCGTTTCCTGGAAAGGAATGCGAGAGTCCCGCCACTGCGATGTACTGGTTCGTTCCCGTGGGAATGTTCCTTGGTGGGATCTCCTATGCAATCGCATGGTTCTCATACCTGTGGAATCTTCACCTGCTCGGAGGAGCGGTGGTCGTATTGATGATGGCTGCGATGACCCGAGCATTCCATCTCGATGGATTGGCCGATATGGCCGATGGGTTCGGCGGCGGCTGGACTCGGGAGCGCATATTGGAAATCATGAAGGATTCCCATATGGGCGCTTTCGGAGTGATCGCCCTGGTGGTGGTGCTCTTGGTCAAATTCGCGGCCTTGGCCACCTTGATTGCCCACGGTATGTTCGTTCCAATCCTCTTCTTTCCCATATTCAGCCGAATGTTCGTCGTAGTGCAAGCCTGTGCGAATCCCTATGCGCGCAAAGAGGGGGGTACGGCCTCCCGATTGGTTGCCGAAGCACGCACGACCCATGCCTTGGTTGCGCTTGTCTGGATTCTCATCCCCTTTGCACTGTGGGGTTTGGACCACATGTGGTATCTTGGTGCGATGCTTGCCATCGGAGCCTTGGGAACCCTTTCCATCGCGGTGAAGGGACGACGAAGAATCGGTGGAGTGACCGGAGATCTGCTGGGAGCGACGGTGGAAGTGGCGGAAACCTGCATGTTGGTCGCTGCAGCTGTTTTGCTTGGGTCGTCTTTGTGATATAGTGCTCAAAACATTTTACTTGGAGGAGTGCGATGAAGAAGAGTAGATGGGGGATTCTCGGAGCTGCCGGGATCGCAAGGAAACAGTTGATTCCTTCCTTGCATGCAAGTGCCCACTGTGATCTGGTTGCCGTGGCCTCCCGCGATGCGGCCAAGGCTGCCGAATATGCGAAGGAGAACGGAATTCCCGTTTCCTATGGTTCTTATGAAGAATTGTTGGCCGATCCGACCATCGATATCATCTATAATCCACTGCCGAACCATCTTCACGTGGAATGGACGAAAAAAGCTGTGGAGGCGGGAAAGCATGTCTTGTGTGAAAAACCGCTTGCGCTCTCGGTCGAGGATGTGGAAAGCCTGATCGCATTGCGTGATGCCTCGGGGAAGTTGATCGGAGAAGCCTATGCAATGTTTCACCAACCTCGGCTGCAATCCCTCAAGGCCCAGTTCGAGACGAAGAAATTCGGGACTCTTGAAAGTGCGCATGGGTGTTTCTATCTTACCAATACCGATCCCACAAATATTCGCAATGCCTATGATTGTGCAATGGGGGGAGGATCCCTTTGGGATATCGGGGTGTATCCGGTGACCGTTGGACGTTGGATGTTCGGTGAAGAGCCTGCTGAGGTAGCTTGTGTGATGGATTTCGACAAGGATTTGAAAGTGGACCACCATACCACCGGTATCCTGAAATTTCCTTCGGGAGGACAGATGAGTTTCGCTTGTGGAATGCGTCATCCGTTTCACACGGCTATGACATTCTATACCGATACCCATAGATTCGAAGTGGGAACCACGTTCCATAGCGATGAGAAGCACCAGATGATCTTCGAGGTCTTCGATGGTGGGAAACCCCCAAAAGTCAAAACGTATAGTTTCGAGCCAGTGGACCAGTATATGCTCGAGTGCGATAATTTCGCACATGCTGCAATGGAAGGATCTGCATTCGCAGGTTCCCTCGAGCAGACACTGGCGAATACCAAAGTGTTGCTCGCCCTCTTTAGGGCCGCCGACAGCAACCGCTTCGAGGTTGTGTGAAATGCATATAGTGTGTTTGGACTTGGAAGGGGTGCTTGTTCCCGAAATTTGGATCAACTTCGCCGAGAAGACCGGTATAGAACAGCTGCGTCTTACCACCAGGGATATTCCCGATTACGATGAGTTGATGGCCGGACGGCTTGAAATACTCAAGGAGAAGCATCTAACCCTCGCTGATATCCAGCAAGTGATCGGAACCCTGTCACCTCTCGAGGGTGCGTTGGAGTTCCTCGATGGACTGCGTAGGAAGACCCAGGTGGTGATTCTCAGCGATACGTTCACCGAATTCGCCCGTCCTTTGATGGAAAAGCTCAACTGGCCATCGATCTTCTGCAATAGTCTCGAGGTGGGTGAGGATGGGATGATAACAGGATACCGTTTGCGTCAGAAGGATGGCAAGCGAAAGGCGGTCCAGGCATTGCAGGGAATAGGATTCTCGGTATTTGCTGCCGGTGATTCCTATAACGATTTGACCATGATCAAGGCCGCCGATTCGGGAGCCCTCTTCAGGGCTCCACAACAGATCAGGGATGAGGAACCCCAGTTGCCCCACGCGGTGACCTACAGGGAATTCGATGGGATTGTGGATGCATTTTTGGAAAAAGATCGTTGATGGGAAAGATTTCTCTTGACGTATCGCCAAAAGGCATCCATCTTTATTGATACTGTTTTAAGTATAAGTGCTGAGGTGTCGGTTATGAGTGAAGAGTTTTATGCTGAGATGGAACAGCGTCTGTTGGAACTGCGCAAGGAGATTCTGGAGAGCATTGCCGCCGAAGATGAGGATTTCCGTGGGATGATCCATTCCATGGGTATCAAGGATCTGGGTGACATTGCGGCCGATGATATCGCAAGCAAGAAGATGGAGGCTTTGAATCAGCATGCCGCCAATCGACTCAAGAGTGTTGAGGCTGCTTTGACGAGGTTGAAGAATGGACGTTACGGGATGTGTCTCCAATGTGGAGCCAAGATTCCTGAAGAGCGTTTGCGAGCGATCCCTTATGCTGTATTGTGCGTGGCCTGCAAATCGGGAGAAGAAGGACCGAAACGTCGGTCGTGGTGACCATCATAGGTAAGGTCCGATCAACCCCTGGTGTCAAATGAGCCAGGGGTTTCCCTTTTCGCGGGAGATGGTCGTCGTGGGACCATGTCCGGGATATACGATGGTGTCTCCAGGCAAAGACAACAGGCGCTTCCGTATGCCATCCAAGATCAGATCGGGACGACTGTTGGGAAGATCGGTCCTCCCGATCGTGCCCGCGAACAACGTATCACCTGAAAAGAGCAGGTGCGCTTCCCTATGATAATAGTTGATGGATCCCGGAGAGTGTCCCGGAGTGTGGATCACCTCGAGGGAGCAATCTTCCAAAAAGTCCCCATCGGTCACCAATCTCGTGGGTTGGGGAAGAGCGTTCCATACGGATAGCGGCACTTCTGCTTGGGAAGGATCCAGTGCCATCGCGAACGATCTGAGGCGCATTCCTCCTTCGGAACCCAGAAAGGATGCTTCGGATGCATGCACCACCAAAGGGATATTCCCAAAGCTTTCGATGATGAGCGGTATTCCCAAAGTGTGGTCCCAGTGGGTATGGGTCAACAATATTGCCGCCACCTTCAGTTCAAGTTTCTCAATTGTGTCTACGACAGGACCACTGTTGAAGCCCGGATCGATGATCCAGGCTTCTTCTCCATTGTGCAGGATATGGCAATTGGTCTGGTAGGGGCCGAGACGCAACGTTTCGACTTCCATCGTTATTCCTTGTTGGAGTAACTGACGGAGGCTGTTCTGCCGCGGATGTCCATACCGTTCAACTTTTCGATCGCCTTGTCGGCATTCTCTTGGGAGAGGGTGATGAATGAATACTTGTCATGAATCCTCAAGGAGTAGACATCTTCCCGTTGGATTCCCAATTGGTCCTGCAGGATCTGGGAGAGTTCCTTGGCATAGAGGCGCCGCATCTTGCCAATGTTCAGATAGAGGGTTCTTGCTCCTTCGGGAACCGGCTCCTCCTTCTTCTTCCTTTCCGGCTTGGCTGCCCTTTGCGGCTTCTCCTCATTCTTCTTTTCGATTGGTTTCGTCAGGGGCTTGTTTCGATTGGGAGAAGAGGGCTTGGTGTCGTTTGCGAGAAGCTCACGCAACAGATAGGCACCAAAGTACCCCCTACGGTGGAACGGTACATTCTTTTTGATCAATTTTCTGAGGGATTCAAGTTCCTCCGGATTTGCATCGATGGCGAGTTTTGCCACCAACATCTGTATCTTACCGGCGAGGACTTCGTCGGTTTCCGGAATCGATTTCTTTTCATTGTTCATCAGCAGGGTCTCCTTGGATGTAGTGATTTCTTCCGCGTTTTGCGGGTCCGTGATACAGACGATGCGCTGCGGGCTTCTACGCCATTCGTGCATGTGCCGTATCAGGGAGATGGTTTCCCCACTATCAAGACCGATTGCCACAGCTGTGGAGGGTATCTCCTTGCGTGTGTTACGCAAGGTTTCCAATCGGTCCAGACCGACTTTGGTTACATCGATATGGGGGATGGTGGTGCGCAACCGCCGTTCGAGTCTTCTCCACCCACCGTCATTCTTGTGTATCAGGATATACTGATGCTCCTGCATGACATGCAGAATATCCAAGACGGTGTCGGTTGCATTGGATGGGACTGAATAGCAATCCACCGGCATACGCGGCCGCTCCCAATCGGCACGTTCTATGATGGTGGGTTGTCCAAACAGTTCCTGGGGAGATCTCGAGAGATGGGAAAGTTCATCGACAAAGAGCTCCATGTGTGTATTGGCTTTGAGTTTGGTGAAGACGAATCTACAATCGTCCAGAAACGCTTGTTTCCTGCTCACGAATTGTTCTTCGGTTTCTTCCTCTTCCTTGTCGAAATGGTAGGCGAGTACGACTGCTTTTGTTTGCGACAAGAAAATATTGTCGCGTCTAATATGGTCGATCGCCCTCTGTGGTGTGGTTGCAAGCACCAACGCTTCGTCCTTCAACACCGAAAGGTCTTGTCGTGGAGTCTGGGTTTCCGAAAGGTAGGTGACCGGTGTGTTCGTCATACCCTCCAGATGGTGTGCCAGTTTCTCTTGCGACAACAGAAGCAGGACAGATGGCGCATTTGCCTTCAGTCGTGCATCCGAGCGGTCCGATGCGGTGAGGAATTTGGCGATGTGTTGGGACTGTTCCAACGCGATGGATACGATATCGTGCCCCACCTCGACGATCGAGGGAGTGGTGAAATCGTTGGCCATCAGTTCTTGTAGCTTGCCTTGAAGCAGGGAGGGGATCACCTGATTGCTCATTCCACCTCCACGGAGAATTCATTCATGCGATGCTCTTTTCCATCATCTGCAAAATAGGATATAGAGTGGAGCATGCTTTGTCAAGGAACTGACGATATGGTAGTATTGCGGTAAGCTATGTGACGAGGAGCACCGATGGGGCGACAGAGGAGTCGAATAGAGGTAGTTGAAAGGCAAATATCTGTCGTGGACCACGATATGGAAGTCCTGTTCGCGGAGTTGGGTATGCATGTACTCTCGCTTCGTCAGCCTTTCATCACCGGAGATGCAAAACAGGCCTACCAATCCTTGTTGGTGGAAAAGTCGGCTCTGGATGATTTGGATGCGAGGATTCTTCATCTCAGACAATTGGGACAGAGTCTTCAGGATGCGAGTTCCCGAATCTCAAAGTTGAAGGATATGATCGACGAACACTGGAAATCACTTCGCGTGGTATTCGGGAGAATCGGTGTGATCGCTTGGGAGGAAGCCTCTTCCGGTGTGCTCTCGGAGGTGGTGCGGGCCATCTTGCCTCATATCGAAGAAATGCAGGAGAAGGCCGCGGCCTTGCGAAGGACCAAGGAAACGGTAAGCCTCAAGAGTCGTGAATCCCCATCGGTATTGAGATTGCCCTTGAAGCTGCGCGAGATGTTGATCACCAGACGACTCGATCGGTTTGCGAAGACCCATGAGGAATTCTTCATCAACACGGGTAAGGATATCGCCGAAGCCTTGTTGATAAAACACCTTGGGAGTGGTTCGGCGGTGGAACTCGATACCCAGTACCATAAGCTGACAAGAGATATCGCTGTCTGGCAAGAAGAGAAGGATATGCTGCGGCAACGAATCTCCAAGGATAAGAGTTCATTGGAGGAAGTCGGTGTCGCGGGATCCGTTGAACGCAAGGTGATGGAACTGCAAGGACTGAGAAAACAGCAAAGTGAAACAGTGACACATCTGGCGATAGGGTACGGAAAACTGATCTGCAAAATGGAGAACCCGTGGAAACAGGTGGACGTGACTGCCGAGACGCTGCGATGTTATGACCAGATACGGAGACATGAGAGGATTCGAGCCCAACTCCAAGATCGTATCGGTGATCTCCATCTTGAACAGCAGATAGGGGAGTTGATCCTGTTGGTGGAAGAGGATGAAAACCGAATCGCCCACCTTCGCCAGTTGATCGACCAATATTCACGCCAAATAGAAGATATTCAGAAGGATATCGGACATCACAGGGAACAGATCGTGGATTTGAAACAGACCTTGGCCAAGAATCTTGAGAGGGAGGAACTGTAGGTATGGCAGCCAAGCGTCCCCACACCCAACATTCCCTCGCGGAGTCAAAGGCCCGTGAACACAAATATGATGAGTTGAGTAGGAAGACATCCACGCAAATGGACCTGGGTTTCGATGCGAAGCCGCCTTCCCGCGATGACGCGAAGCATCTGGTGGACGAGAGAAAAAAGGAACGGGCACAAGAAGCGAAACCAAAAGCGAAGACGGTGCAGCGAAAGACAAAAGCCCCCGCACCCCATACCTCCACAGCCTCGAAGAAGACCACAAGGACGCAGACTCGAAAAAAAAGCGGGACCACCAATACAAAGGGAAGCAAAAGAAAGAAGACGACAAAGAAACAACCTGCGAAAAAAAACTCATTCACCATTCAACTTTCACTACCCGTATTCATAGGAATGGTGGTGATCATCGCACTATTGGGAGGTTCCCTCATCGCATGGAAGATATTGGATACCACACGGACCAGCGCATTGGTGAAGGAGATACGAACCTCCGAATCTACGACAGTGGTGATCGAACCGGGGATGACGGCCCGTTCGGTGGCCAAACTGTTGGAAGAAGAGGGGGTGGTCTCAGATGCGAAGGTATTCGAACGATATCTGGAAGTGAACGGAAATGCGACACGGATCCAACCGGGCACCTATCTGTTCGCTCCCAATCTCACCCATGCCTTGATCGCCTCCATGTTGATGGAAGCCGACTACGGCATCACCAGCCGGATACAGTTCGTGGTGTTTCCCGGTTTCACCCTACATGAAATCGATGCCCGACTCGCTTCGAAAGGCTTGGCCAAGGAAGGAGAATTCATTGAAGCCACCGGGAAGGTTGCCCAAGAGAGGGGGTTGCCATTCACCGAAGGATGGTTCCTCAGCGGAACCTATATGGTTGAACCGGATGAAACGATGGCGATGGCATTGGCCACTGCCATGCAGGATGCCTGCAATGATGCCCTGCGGCCCTATCTTATCGAGTTGGAACAACTCGGTACGACACTCTCGGATACCCTCATCATCGCATCCTTGGTGCAGAGGGAGACCAATGAGGTTAGCCAAATGAGCGATATCGCGAAAGTGATATTCAACAGGTTGCAGGCCGACATGCCGATCGGAATCGATGCTGCTCTGCGCTATGGACTCAATGCGTGGGACAGGCCTTTCACCGAAGAGGAACTTGATTCGTCGAATCCATACAATATGAGGCGGGTGAAAGGCCTTCCCCCCACCGGAGTGGGAGCTCCCGGTCCAGCTTCCATCGATGCGGCGTTCTCTCCCTCGGACCACAATTGGTACTACTATATACATGATACGGAGGGACACATCCACTTCGCCGAAACCTACGAAGGGCATTTGGAGAATATCGCGAAGTTTCTCGAGTGATATTGAGTTTTTTTTCGCAATGGTGTAAGGTGATGCTCGACCGTAAGGTCCTTTTTCATGCCGGCGTGGTGAAATTGGTAGACACGATAGACTCAAAATCTATTGGGGGCAACTCTGTATCGGTTCGAGTCCGATCGCCGGTAGTACTTACAATGTAAAGAATTAAGAATAATCCACTGGAACTAACCGGTGGATTGTTTTGTTTCCAGCTGTTGCACATGCTTTCTCACCGTGGCCCGATCTATCTTGAGCTGCCGTGCGGTCTCGCTGATGTTCCTATGGGTCTTCAACCACTCAATCCGAGGATGGCCTTCTGCATAGCACCTACACCAATTATCGGCAGCGAATGAAAGGTATCACTACCCCCAGGACATGCGGTGGACCGGATTCCAGAGGGTGAGGTATGGATCCTTACGTTGCCTGCACTCGCTCGGGAGAGTGGACCATTGTAGGCCTCTTTCCTTTCGCTTCGTTTGGCAATCAAATATGTGCGCATCGATGAATCTTGGATCATGGAACAGAGTTCAGAAATAGCGCGAAAGTAAGGCCAGCACCCCGGAAAGCAGTACGAGCATCGACAAACCGAAGATGCCATGCCGCTTCGTGCTGATGTTCCATGAAGGTTCTCCCACCAGTCCTCCGGTGACCATATTGGTTGCGGAGAAAGGGGAGAGGAGGATTCCGAGTGCCCACCCTGTGATCAGAACGAAACCGAACATGAACTGCGAGAGACCGAGGGACTGGGGTGCGAGCGAAACCACCATCGCGGAACCGGCGACCACCGGATGCATCCCGAAATGCACAGTGATCACAAACACCATCATGATGCTGATGATGCCGAGGAACGGGAAGTCGGCAAGATTGCTTGGCAAAAGATACGTGACCGCGGACTGGATTCCGGCAAGTTCCAGAGCCTTTCCGAAGAATCCGGCGGCGGTAAGCAGGGCAACCTCATTCTTCACATTCAAAATGCGTACGTTGAAATAGTCCGACATACCTGTCGCATACCGCCTCCACTTTCCCATCACCATGGCGACCGCCACAGGATAACCGAGTGAAACGATCGGTATCGCACTGGTGATGGAGATATCGGAGATATAGTTCACCACAACGATTACCAGTACCGGAAGGATCGCAAGAACTACGATCGTCAACATCGCGCTTCCACTTGTTGTCGTATCGGATGATGCTTTGATGGGATGGGCTCCCGAACGTTTCAGTGAGATGTACAACCAGAGCATGCTGAAGACGAAGAAGATAAGGGTGACCAGCAGACCGAAGGGAACGAAATCCAACCAAGCGATGCCCAATGTATAGGTGACGATGATCATTGAAGACCAGATGGGAGACCAGAAACCCGCCGAAACCTGGGCATGCACAAGCGTGGATGCGAACTCCTTTTCAGCTCCATACATCTTCGCATTGCCCTCCAAAAGGTTGAACATGAAGGGAATCGCCCCGATGAGAATAATCAGCCCGAACAGATGGGTGAGGATCCAGACCACGAGACAGAATAGGAATGGTGAACCCAAATGGCGCCTGGCGAAATTCTGCAACTCATGCTGGTAATCGCCATATCCGAATGGAATATTGAGCATCGGTATGGTGATGAAAAGGGCGGCCAAAGCTCCATTGCGGGAGAAGGCCTCGAGCCATTGGGATAAGGGAACCTTATTCAATAGCAGAATCAGGACCGCGGCTCCCAACAACGATGAGATGACGATCCGATTTGTTTTTCCCAGTGAAGGAATGGTGAGTGCGATGACGAATACCAAAAGTACATTCGCCATGAAGCCCACAAGTGGAATCTGTACGAAGTTCGTTAGCATATGGAGCAACACATACGAAACCATCGCAGCCCTTCGTATGTCGTTGTACAATCGCATCGCATTCTCCTGCAAGTCCGTATGATGTGATTGTAAGAGGAAATCCGACAGTACTCAATCTGAATCGTTGGCTTTTGGCAACTAAGATGGAATTGGGTGTTCGAGTATACATTCTGATCACGAACAGTAGTGCAGGTTCCGCTTCATACACATGCCCCCCAGAAAGTCCTTTCATTGCATATGAACGAGGAGGCCAAAAACCGCCAACCATTGTGAATCTGCATTTCAAGGGCCTGCAAGCCATATGAATGTGCCAAATTGACAATTGTTCCCGGGTGATGTATATTGTTGACAAGTCAACTAATTATGGAGCAATCATGAAGAGTTTTGGGCGGCTGATCGCAATCCTCTATAGAAGGAGTCTCGTGTATGTGAACGAAGCCTTGAAGGAGTATGGATTGAGTGCGGGTGAACAACCGTTCCTCACCTCACTCTATCGGAAGGAAGGGGTCACGCAGGAGGATCTGACACGAATGCTGCATATCGACAAGGCCGCGACCGCGAGAACTCTGCAATCGTTGGAGACGAAAGGATTCGTGGAGCGACGAAAAAGCACGAGCGATCGGCGCTGCAACAGAATATATCTTACGAATCAAGGACGTGAAAGCAAGCGATACGTACTTCCAATACTCGCCCGATGGAGCGAGATCCTCGTGGACGGATTCGACGAACATACGAAGGCCACATTATATGAACAACTGGAGACCATGGTCTCCAATGCTGAGGAACAACATGGAAAATGAAACTGCGAATCCACTCGGATATGAGAAGATAGCGAAACTATTGGCCAGGTTTTCCCTTCCTGCGATTGTGGGAATGGTGGTCAATGCCCTGTACAACGTGGTGGACAGGATATTCATAGGAAATGCACCTGATCTCGGAGTCAACGGTTTGGCCGGCATCACCATCGGGTTCCCCATCATGATCATACTCATGTCGGTCGGGATCCTATTCGGAGTAGGAGGCGCGACCAACTTTTCCATCCGACTTGGCGAAGGAAACAAGGAGGAAGCCCACAAGGTCTTGGGAAACGCCTTCACAATGCTGCTCGCAAGCGGTTTCCTCTTCATGGTGTTCGGCCAGCTATTCCTCATGCCGCTATTGCGGCTCTTCGGAGCAAGCGAGGATGTGTTGCCCTATGCGACACGCTACATGAGGGTCATCTTCTTTGGTGCGGTGTTCCAAGTCACCAGCATGGGAATGAACAACTTCCTCAGGGCAAGTGGAGAACCCAAGCGGGCCATGATCACGATGTTCGTGGGAGCAGGAATCAACATCATACTCGATCCACTGTTCATATTCGGATTCAAGATGGGGATGGCGGGAGCCGCATTGGCCACCATCATCAGCCAAGGGATCGCCATGACTTGGATACTTTCCTACTTTTTCAAGAAGAACAGTCCCCATCGACTGGAACCCAAACTGATGCGTCCACAACGGGTGGTCATCCTCTCGATTGTTGCCTTGGGACTTCCCGGATTCCTCATGCAACTGGCGAACAGCCTGCTCAATGTAACCCTCAACAAGAATCTGATGATCTATGGTGGCGATATCGCGGTTTCCGCAATGGGAATTGTGAATAGTCTCCAGACGATCCTTTTGATGCCCATCATTGGATTGAACCAAGGGGTGCAGCCCATCGTAGGCTTCAACTACGGAGCGAAGCGCTATGACAGGGTCAAGGAGACGGAAAAGATCGCCATCGCTTCGGCGACCCTCATTCTGCTCTTGGGCTTCCTTTCGGTACGGCTCTTTTCCAACCAACTGGTCGGGTTCTTCACCAACGATGCAACTCTGATCGACTTCGGTGGATATGCAACCCGGTCCTGGTTCATGCTGTTGCCCGTCATCGGATTCCAATTTCTCGCGGCCAATTTTTTCCAAGCCACCGGACGTCCCCGTTCGGCACTGTTCCTCATCCTGCTCCGTCAGGTGATACTGCTCATCCCCGCGATCATCATCTTTCCAAGGATATGGGGGATCGAAGGTATCGTGCATGCAGCTCCATTCGCCGATGCGATCGCCACCATGGTGACAGGAATCTGGTTCTATTTTGGAATCCGGAAACTCCATTGAGGGCAATATGACTTGAGTCTACGTTTCCCCATGGCTATACTATGGCGCAAAGGGAGTGTGTATGGCGCAGGTGCCCGGCTTATGGTTGTTCATCGTCTCGGCAGCGATACTTTCAGGCCTTTTGGTCTATGGAGTGCGCAACGGTGGCACCATCCTTGGTCGGGCATTTCTTTTCCTGATCACATCCGCATTCATCTGGACAGTAGCCTTCATTCTTGAGCTGTCGACCTTATCGTTGTCGGGAAAACTCCTCTTTGCAAGGATTCAATTCGTGGGAATCGTCGCACTGCCCATCGCATGGCTACATCTCGCACTGGTGCATACCGGTCGTACGTTACATCGGGTCCTGTGGAGCCTGATCCTCGCCGTTGGGGTAGGTACCCTGGTGTTCGTGCTGTTCGTTCCGCTACCGAATCTGTTCTGGGGATCCCCCTCACTGGTCCAACTGGGAAAGCGATTCGCTTCGATGGATTACGATTACGGTCCACTGTTCACTCTCGTACTCATGCCCTATACGATGATCCTCATCCTGATCTCCATGGGTCTGTTGGTGAATCTTCTGGTACGGTCCCATTCGGTCTATAGAAGACAAACGCTACTGATTCTCATGGGAACCCTTCTGCCGTTGTCCGTAAACGTCCTGTATCTGGTGGGGATCACTCCCCTCCAACATGTGAACTACGCATCGGCGACCTTGAGCGTAACCGGACTATTGTTCGGCTATGCCCTGTTCCGCTACCGATATCTCGATCTCTATCCACTTGCGAGGGATATGATAGTGGAGCAACTGCCGGATGGAGTGTTGGTGTTGAACGGGAACCAGGTGATCATTGATGCCAACAGAATGGCGAAAACGTTATTTCCCAGTACCAAGGAACTCATTGGCCTGGACTACTCGGTATTTGAGAAGTCTTTTCTTCATGATGTACTGCTGGATACCATGGTGGGAACGGAGAGGAATCGTGCGGATGACCCGATTCCCATCAATGGAAGATTGTTCGACATCTCCAAAGACCATGTTGAAGTGACCTACGGCCAGGGGAACTTTACGGTGGTGATGTTCCATGATGTCACCGAAAGGGAAGAATTGTACCAAAGGATCGAAGAATTGGGACGACGCGATCCCCTCACCGGTGTCTACAACCGACGCGAACTGACTTCGCGTATCGATGAACTCGCACGGGATGCGGCGAAGGATGGGTCTCCCCTTTCCATCTTCATGCTCGATATCGACGGCTTCAAGGAAGTGAACGACACCTATGGCCACAAAGCAGGAGATATTGCTTTGGAGACGTTTGCAAAGATACTGTACAAAGGCATCCAACCTACCGATTTCGTGGGCAGGTATGGTGGTGATGAATTCGTCATAACCGCTCCCGACACCGCGGAAGAGGATGCGATCGCGTTGGCGCAGAGGATACGGGAAGAAGTGGTGTCCAGGGTGCTCGATGTCGGTTCAGGTAGTTTCAGAATGAAGGTGAGCATCGGGGTGGTCACTTTCCGTTTTTCAAAGGATTTCTCCTCGACCGATCCCTCCTCGAGACTGCTCTCCGAGGCCGATGCCGCGCTCTACAGTGCGAAGAGGGAGGGGAAGGACCGGGTGGTGGCGATCAAAGGCTCTTTATGACGAACAGGTGCATCGTTTTGTCACCGGCATTGCGAATGCCCAGATTGGTACCGGCCGGGATACCCACGATGGATCCTTCGGGATAGAGGTGTTCAGCCTGATCGTCCAAGGTAAGAGCAAGCACACCCCGTGTGATGATCATATGGGCGGCCTCCGCAGTGGGGTGGGGATCGACCGCTTCCCCCTGGGCAAGACTCAGGTGGTTGATCCTCACTTCGGGTCCTCCGACGATCCTCTCGACGGTAGTGGCATCGGCGGTACTGTAGTTATAGGTTTTTTCAATCATGATGTTCCTCTTGTTTGGGTATTCTGGCTTTTGCTGAGATCGTAGTGATGGTGATGGCCACGACTGCGGTCTCATCGAGTGACGACTCGACATACTTCTTCGCCTTCTCCATGTATGAAGAAGAGTATTTTTTCGCAAGCAACAACAATCCCTTGCGTTTCTCCTCGGGATCGTCGACTATCCTCGCGCTGCCATTGGTCACTACCGACTCGTAGTTTGTGGTGAAGTTCTCGGGAAGAACTTGGGTCTTGCCCACGCAGGTGAAGGCCACCTGGTCATGCTCGGCGATGATGTCGAGTTTCTTCCCTTCCGATGCTCCATGGAGGTAGATGGTCTGCCCAGAGCGTACGAATGAAATGGGAATCGCGTAGGGAGTTCCATCGTGGTCCACCAGCGAGAGTATCCCATAGGGAGCCTCATCGAGTATCCTTTTTCCGAATGCTTCGCTCTGTTGTCGATCGACTCTTCTCATACTGCCTCCGATTGCTGTGACTATAGCATGGAATCCCACTCTTTGTCGTTGCTTGTGCAACAAGGTGTGTAGCATCTGCATTACATGCAAGTATTCAAAATAATTTGCATAAATATACAACAAAACCCCTATACAAAAAACCAAAATGAATATATATACAAATAATAGGAAAGAATTCCGTAAGGAGAAGGAGGAGCCGAATGTTGACGGTAGGAGTAATCGGAGCAACCGGATATGCGGGAGCCGAACTGATGCGGCTCTTGTGCCTACATCCCCAGGTGGAGAAGATTCTCGCAGGATCGTACAGTCACGTCGATACACCGTATTCCCAAGTTTATCCCAATTTCGCAAAGGTGTTCGATCATCCGTGCCATGATGCCGACATACTCTCGTTCGCATCCAAATGCGATGTCGTGTTCGTTTCGCTTCCCCATGGCATTGCCTCCCACAAAATCAATGAAGCGGTGCTCGACCAATGTGTGGTGATCGACCTTGGTGCCGATTTCCGGCTATCCGACAGTACGGTGTACGAGCAATGGTACAAAACGGATCATGGCAATCCCCAATTGCTCAAAAAAGCGGTCTATGGGTTGAGTGAATTGCATCGGGATGAGGTGAAGGCCTCCCGTCTCATTGCCAATCCCGGTTGTTACACCACCTGTTCGATCCTCGTGGCCCATCCCCTCTTGGCCGAATCGTTGATTGAATCCGATTCACTCATCATAGATGCGAAATCGGGTGTGTCCGGTGCGGGAAGGTCCGAAAAACTCGGTTCGCTCTTTTGTGAAAGCAACGAATCGATCAAGCCGTATGGGGTGGCGACCCATCGCCATACCCCCGAGATAGAGGAACAGCTGTCCAAGACAGTTTCCCATGGCATATCCACATCGGGTGTGGTGGTATCCTTTACTCCCCATCTCGTTCCGATGAATAGGGGGATACTCACCACAGTGTATGGGAAATTGAAACCGGGGGTGACCAAACACGAGGTCGATGAGGCCTATTCGCTTTGTTATGGCGATGAGCAATTTATCCGACTGTTGCCCTACGGGACATTCCCCGAAACCCGTTGGGTGAAAGGTTCGAATTTCTGTGACATCGGCTACGCTTTGGATAGTCGAACAGGAAGGATCGTCGCTTGTGGAGCATTGGACAATTTGGTGAAAGGGGCTGCGGGACAAGCAGTCCAGAACATGAACATCATATTCGGAATCGATGAAACGACGGGGTTGGAAGCCGTTCCCGCTTTCCCCCTCTGATACCGGGAGTAACCATGAAAAAGATAGAAGGTGGAGTAACCGCACCGAAAGGATTCCTCACCGGATCCGTTGCGGCAGGAATCAAGAAAAAGAAGAAGGACATGACGGTGCTTGTTTCCGAAGTCCCCGCCACGGTCGCCGGAGCGTTCACCACCAATGTGGTGAAGGCTGCTCCCGTGGTCTGGGACCAGGCGATCGTCTCATCGGGAAACGCAGTGAAGGCTGTGGTGGTCAATAGTGGCAATGCCAATGCCTGTACCGGAGAGCAAGGAGATCGGGATGTGGAATCGATGGCCATGAAGGTTGCCGATACGCTCTTATCCGATAGGAAGGAGGTGCTGGTCTGTTCCACTGGAGTCATAGGGGTTCCGCTTCCGATGGATCGTGTACTCAACGGAATCGAGTCCTGCATGGAGAATCTTGCTGCCACAGCGGAAGCTGCGGCCGAGTCGGCGGAAGCCATACTCACCACCGACACCTTTGTGAAATCATTGGCGGTTGAAATCGAAATCGGGGGAATACCTGTGCGGATCGGAGGCATGGCCAAAGGATCGGGAATGATCCATCCGAATATGGCGACCATGCTGTCGTTCATCACCACCGATGCCGCTGTGGAACAATCCCATCTGCAAACATTGTTGGGGGCGACTGTAGTCGATTCCTACAATATGATCTCTGTTGATGGGGATACGAGTACCAACGATACCGTGTTGGTGCTGGCCAATGGTACTTCGGGTGCCGCTATCTCAGACAGCGAAAGCGAAGAGGGCAGACTGTTCTCGGAAGCCTTTCTCCATGTCCATACCGAATTGGCAAAGATGATCGTGATGGATGGGGAAGGTGCGGGAAAATTCATTGAAGTCCAGGTAAAGGGAGCTCCCACCAAAAATGATGCCAGGTTGATGGCACGCTCGGTCATTTCAAGTAATCTCGTGAAGACCGCATTTTTCGGCTCGGATGCGAATTGGGGCAGAATGCTCTGTGCAATGGGATACAGTGGTGCCAAGTTCGATCCGGCAAGTGTCTCGATCACCTATGCGAGTGAACAGGGTATGATTGCCGTAATGATCGAAGGAGTACCCATCGCGTTCAATGAGGAATTGGCGAAGAAGATCCTTGGAGAGAAGATCATCCATGTGGCGGCGAAGGTAGGTACGGGAGAAGGAGAGGCGACCGCATGGGGATGTGACCTTTCCTACGAATACGTACGCATCAATGGAGATTATAGAAGTTGACTATGAAGAAAGAGATAGAAAAGGCCAACGTACTCATCGAAGCCTTGCCCTATATCCGGCGTTTCGCCGGAAGTACGGTAGTGGTGAAGTATGGGGGAAGTGCGATGGTCGACGAAGAGATAAAACTCTCGGTGATCCAGGATATCGCGATGATGAAGAGGATCGGCATGCGCCCTGTGGTGGTTCATGGAGGTGGTAATTCGATCACCGACATGCTCGCCCGCTTGGGTAAGGAGACCGAGTTCATCGATGGCTTGAGGGTTACCGATTCCGAGACCGCCCATGTGGCGGAAATGGTGCTCTCCGGTTCCATTTCGAAGGAACTGGTGCAATGTCTGCAAGCCCAAGGAATCGCTTCGGTCGGTATCAATGGGAAGGATGGCGATACCCTGATTGCCAAAAAGAAACTCAACAATGGCAAGGATCTGGGCTATGTGGGGGAAGTGGTGAAGGTGAACACCGGTTTGCTCGATTCCCTCATGGCGAATGATTTCGTTCCGGTGGTGGCCCCGGTGGGAACCGATTTTTCGGGCAATACCTACAATATCAACGCCGATTATGCCGCAAGTGCCATCGCTGGTGCCTTGAGTGCCCAAAAACTGGTATTCCTCACCGATGTGGAGGGCATATTGAAGGACAAGGATGATCCATCCACCATATTGCGTCAACTCACATTGGCCGAAGCACAGCAGTATATCGAAGACGGTACCATCAGTGGAGGGATGATCCCCAAGGCCCGCTGTTGCATGGATGGGATTCGCCAGGGGGTCCAGAGTGTGCACATCCTCGATGGCAGGCTTCCCCATGCTCTGTTGCTCGAAATATTCACCAACGAGGGCGTTGGAACAATGATGACACGGTAGAGGTACGGATTATGGACAAGATTATCGAACAAGGCAAGCAAGCATTCATGGAGACCTATGCCCAGTTTCCCATCGTATTGACAGGAGGGAAGGGGCGGCATGTCCACGATCATGCGGGCAAACGGTATTTGGATATGGTGGCGGGTATTGCGGTCAATATCTTCGGGTATGGTGATGAACGCCTCTCGGCGGCACTCAAAGCAGTGATCGACTCGGGAATGCTCCATTGTTCCAATCTTTATTGGAATCCGTATGCGGTGCAGGCGGCTACCAGACTCTCCCGTCTCAGCGGTATGGAAAAGGTCTTCTTCTGCAACAGCGGTACCGAAGCAAACGAAGGGGCGCTCAAGTTGGTCAGAAAGTACGGTTCCTCGAAGAAAGAGGGAAAGACCGACATCATCACCATGCAGCAGTCGTTCCATGGAAGAACCTACGGTTCCATGACCGCGACGGGGCAGGTGAAATACCAGAAATCCTTCAAGCCGTTGGTTCCCGGTTTCTCCTACGCCCCGTTCAATGATATCGGTGCATTGCGTGCAATGGTAACGGAGAAGACTTGTGCCATCTTCATCGAGCCGATACAGGGGGAGGGGGGAGTCATTCCTGCAACCGATGAGTTTTTGGTCGAAGCGCGCGCACTGTGCGATGAGAAGGATATTCTGTTGGTCTATGATGAAGTGCAATGTGGCATGGGCCGTACCGGATATCCGTTTGCTTGGCAGAAATCGAAGGTGAAACCCGATGTGATGACACTGGCGAAAGCCCTTGGTGGTGGTGTGCCGATAGGAGCGGTGGTGGCCGATGGAAAGGCCGCCAAAGTGCTCCAGCCTGGCGATCATGCGGCCACATTCGGAGGAAACCTGCTGGCTGGTGCGGCGGCCGACTGTGTGCTCGAGAGGTTGGAGGATGCGACATTTCTGTCCCATGTGCAAAAGTCATCCGAACATCTCAAGCAAGAACTGGACAAACTGCAACTGCGGTTCGATGCGATCAAGGAGATTCGTGGTAGGGGCTTGATGCTGGGAGTACAGATGGACCGTCCGGTAAGGCCCATTCTCGATGCTTGCATGGAAGCTGGATTGATCTTGGCCAATGCAGGGACGGATGTGCTTCGTTTCGTGCCTCCATTGACCATCACACAAGATGAGATCGATGAAGCGGTACATATACTCAGTGGAGTATTGGCAACACACCTCTAATGTCTCTACATTGTCACCTGATGCCGAATCGGCTATGATGGGCCATGGTTAAGGAAGCTTCTCCCAATCGAATCCCGTTGCGAATGGTAGTGGTGTGTATCCTCCTGTGTGCTGTGCTGTGGAGTGTCGGCGCGGCAGAAGTACCGATATTGCGCAATTCCAACGATCTTTTGGCTGCGACGGTTCCCATCATCTACGGTGAGGCTTCCTTTCGGGAAAGGATCTTGGATCGTACCGGTGGAGAACGGGATCCCGTGGGACTGGTGCTCTCCGGTGGATCGGCACGAGCCTTCGCCCATATCGGAGTACTGCGATTCATCGAGGAACAGGGAATTGTTCCCGATTTCATCATTTCCAACTCAATGGGCTCCATTGTGGGGCTCCTCTACGCGGCGGGGCTCTCTCCCGACCAGATATTCTCCGTCTGTTCCAAGTTGGACATTTCACAGCTCTTCGATCTTTCATTGCCACTCGCAGGAGGATTTTTGGATACTTCACGGTTCAGCTCCCTGGTTGCGGCCTATCTTGGTGAAAATTTGCGTCTTGAAGATCTTCCGATTCCAGTGATGATCGTTGGTGAGGATCTGGTCACGAAGAGACAGGTGAGGATTATGGAAGGGGATGCACTGACGGTATTCGAAGCAGCCTTTGCGCTTCCCGTCTATTTCCCTCCGGTGAATTATCGCGGACACCTGTTGGTCGATGGAGGAATGACGAATCTGGTTCCTCTCGATATCGCCTACGACTATACCGATACCACCATCGTTTCCACGACATTTTATGAAGGGAAGAATGTGAATCTCCGCAACGCCCTCTCGGTGTTGAACATCTCAATAGATCTTGCGAAGAGGAGGGAGGGCGTTGCGTCGTTGCAGCAACATCCCGACACGATCTGGATCAGATGCGATGTGGAGGATTTTTCCTTCATGGATTTCGATGCGATAGATGAATTGACCGATTTGGGATACCGTTCGGCGAGTAGGCATGCAGCTGCCCTTGATGCTCTGGAGGCAGAAGGCCCCGATCAGGAGATCGAAGCATTCAGAACTTCCTTCGAAACACATATGGATCGCGTACTTGATGAGTATGCGCTGTTCAACAGGGTGCGGCAACACCACCTCTCCCAACAGATGTTCCTGGGATTGCACTCCTTTGAATATGGTGGCGATTCCTGGTATCTGCGTGAAGATTCGATTTTGGGACTGATGTACGATCTCAGATGGAAAAGACTCTGGTTTTCACTGCATGCCGGGATGGGGTGGGATTCGAGGTATCCCATGGACGCCTATCCTGGGATAGCGGGTAGGATTTCCCTGCAACCACTGTCCCCATTGTTGCTTGAAGCCGATTTCGTGGTCACTTCAGATGACGATATCATTCCCTCACTCTACCATCGGTTGAACCTACTGCTCAGACATGATTTCGCAGAGGGGGCAATCCGCACCTCGGTCGATCTCAGGTGGGAACACCAGTGGGATTCCTCCTTCACCCTCGATTCCATGTTGGTGCATACCGGGTTGGCACTCGATTGGACAAGCGAGGGACGAATCCACGTGGAGGGGGCATGGCAACTCGCAGGTGATTGGGACAGACAGTTCCTCCATACCAATGTGATCGGCATGATTCCGTTTGCCGACGATTTCAGATGGCACATGGGCTACACCGGACGGTATTCATTGGATGGAGCAGGCAATGTCCCCCTCTATTCTTCGGATGGTTTCAGGTCCGCCAAAGATACTCTTGTTTCAACCGCTCCATTCTTGGTGGTGGGGAATCTTGGTGTGGACTGGAAACCCGCATGGTTCAAACCCACCGCAGGTGAATTGTTGATCTTCAACGAATCTTCCATAGGTCTGTTCGGTGATTTCCTTTGGAACGAGTCGAATTCCTTTCTGCCGCAAGTTTCGATCGGTACCATCCTGTCCACGAAAGTTTCCCTTTTGGGATTGAATTCACTGCCTACTTCATTGTATGTAGGGTATGACGGTCCTTCCAAGGGAATCCTGTGGGGGATAGTGTTCGGTAGGAGACTTTGATGCATGACATGATACGTTCCTCGTTTCCCGCATGGTTGGAGGATCGGGTGTTGCCCGATTCGATTTCTTTGCAGATACTCGACAGGCAGGGTACGGTGCTCTTTTCCAGTTCGGGAAAATGGCTCCATCCTTTGTTGGATGTGCAGAGGTTCGTCGAAGAGGAGCGGTTGCCGGCAGGTGAGCTGATCCTCCATGACAGGATCGCGGGTCGTGCCGCAGCAGCGTTGGCTGTACATATCGGTTTCAAGATCGTGAAATTGTCACTGATGAGCACATTGGCTGAAAAGGTCTACCGCTCGTACGGTATAGAGTATCTGGCGGATGGGGTGGTGGATCGGATTGCATGCCAGACCGAGGATCTTATCGATGATTCCATGAATCCGGAGGAGATTTTCGCCTTCATTCTCGATCGTGCAGAAAAGGCTTCCCGGTGATTTGCCGCAACAATAAGTTAGTGATGTCGAACATTTCCAATTGACATCGGTTCATAATTGCAGGTAAGGTTTTGCCATGGATCCCATCACTGTGTTCACCGCTTTGTTGCTCACTCTGTTTGCTGGTCTTTCCACGGGAATCGGTGGCCTTTTGAGCATGTTCCAAAAGCGCACTAGTTCCCATTTTCTGTGTGCCTCGCTCGGTTTTTCAGCGGGTGTCATGGTGTATCTCTCCTTTATGGAGATACTTCCCGAAAGCCTTCACTACCTTGATTCGTTCCAATCGGGTCATCGTGCCAATGTGATTTCTGTGCTGACTTTCTTCATAGGCATTTTGGTGATAGGCCTTATCGACAGGTTCGTTCCTTCCCGTGACAATCCGCATGAAATTCCCGATGTCGTCTCATTGGCAAACGAACAGATGCAACATGTGGACCATCACCTGTTCCGAACCGGAGTACTTTCGGCACTTGCGATCGCAATCCACAATATTCCCGAGGGGTTGGCGACCTTCACCAGCTACATGGCCGATCCACAAATCGGAATCAGCATTGCCATTGCCATCGCCATCCACAATATACCCGAAGGCATCGCGGTTGCCGTTCCGATCTACTTCGCCACTGGCAACAGGGCGAAAAGCCTGGTGATCGCCCTGCTTTCCGGATTGTCCGAGATGTTCGGAGCTGTGCTCGGATTGTTGCTCTTTTCGTTCTCCAACACCGACCTCATGCTTGGTTTGGTGCTCGCGGCCACCGCGGGAGTGATGGTCTACATCTCGTTCGACGAGCTGTTGCCCACCGCAGAACGGTATGGCGAGCACCACTTGGCAATATATGGGATACTCGGTGGTATGGCGGTGATGGCGGGAAGTCTGCTACTACTCGCGTGATTCCACGTTTCTTCGTGAGAATTCACATCCGCAGTAATCCTGTCGATAGAGTTCCAACAGTCGTGACAGCTCGATACTTCTCTGGTATCCAGCCTTTTTCTTGAAATCGACCGGTACGAATTCGTCCCAGGTTTCCCCAATGGAAAAAATCAATGGCGCGTTCTTATGCGGACTGACGGTGAGAGTGGTGGTGAAATGCCCGATTCCCTGCCGATAGGCCTCAGCGGCGGCTTCCCTGAGATTGTAGGCGAAACAAATCGCACATCGTTGGCCCTTCTCGGGATCGGCTTCATGTCCTGTGATCTCCTTGAGCCAAGACCGGTGGTTGTACTCGTGTCGTATCAGGCGAAGGGAAAAGTGGTTGGCGACCTGCTCCAACGCTTCGAAGCGTTTCTGGTTTTCTTCAGGTGGATGGATGTTGCTGTTTCCGTAGAACAGCACCGGTTCGTAGCCCATACCACGCAATCGTTCGATGGAACTGGTGGAACAGGGACCGCAGCAACAATGCAGAAGTAAAGGCGTCTTCTCCATGTTCCTAGAGTAGCGCGATGTCACAGGTATGGCAAGAGTCGGTACGGGTGGATAACAACGATGAAATATGGCATTATGAAGACAAATCGCGCTGGAGGCTTGTAATGAAGAATCCTACGTTGCTGGTGTTCCTCGTCGCAATCTTCGGAATCATGCTCCTGCCCCTTTCACAGGGAGTGAAGATTCTGTTGGTCGTGTTCGTGTTGGCAGCAGTCATCTATTGGAAAAGAGGGTATTTTCTGGTGGCCATGGGGTCGAGGGCGTTGAATGCTGCGCAACCCGACGAAGAGAAGGCCTGGAGATTGTACAAGAGGGCTTGGAAAGCCGGACTTCCCACCAATTATACGATCATGCTGGGAAACCTGTTCGTGCAACGTGGAGATGCCGCCACCGGACTTGAGGTGTACGAGTCGGTGTTGGAGAAGGAAAAGGCCAGACGCCAGAGCGATGGAGAGATCATCATCAGCGCGCGTATATCGAGAACCATGGCGTTGTGGGTTTTGGGTAGGAAGAGCGAAGCCATCGGGGAATTGCAGGAATTGTATGACGAAGGACGCAGGGACAAGACCCTATTGATCAATCTCGGTACGTATCTGCTCGATACCGATAGACTGGAGGAGGCAGGCAATTTGTTGGAGGAATGTGCCGACCAGGTTGCCGAGAGCCCGGGTATGACCGACAACAAGGGGTTGTACCTCTACAAGACCGGAGCGTTGCTCGATGCCAAACGGGTGTATGATGAATTGCTGGAGGGAGAAGGTCCGAAATTTCCCGAAGCCTTTGTGCATGGTGCTTTGGTGATGATCGCACTGGGAAAGTCCCGTAAGGCGAAATTCTTGCTGCAGCGTGCACTTGAACGGGAATTCTTCAGAACCTCCACCACTTCCAAGGAGGAAGTCAACCACATGTTGGAGGAACTTGAAGAGCACCCCGAAGGAGATGATGATGAGGATGTGGAGGATGAGCTCGCCTCCTCCCTATATGACAACGATCTGTTCGATGATGATTCTCCCAACACCGAAGTGGATGAAGATGATGAATTGGAACCGAACATCGAGCTCGATCCCGAGGATTACAAGGATGATGACCCTGAGGTGGTCGTGGATCCTGAAGAAATGTCGGAGCTGGAATCGGAGCTGTTCGACGATGAATACGAAGATGGGGATGAAGAGCCCAGGAAGTAGTATGGAATGAAGAAATTCCTCAAGCTCCTTACCGGGAGACTGTTCACATTCATTGCACTACTATTGGTCCAGATCGCAGTGCTGATCTGGTTGCTGTTGAACTTCATGAACCTCAACACCTACTTCATTCCCATGATCTACTCAATGGCTTTCATAAGTGTGTTTTTTGTGGTCAGTAGGGATGACCACCCTGTGTTCAAGATTTCCTGGATACTTGTGATACTCATAGCTCCCATTTTTGGTGTTCCGTTCTACATGTTGTTCGGCAACAAGCGGGTGGGCCGTCGAGTTGCCCGTCAGATGGCCAAATACCAAGAGCATTATGAAAAGGAGATGAGGGCGGTCCTTCCTGAACCGGACCCCGATTTGAAAGTAGTTCTCAAGGAGTATTCGGCCAACTTGACCCGACAGTCCGACTACATCTACAACCTCACCGGTTATGCAGCATGGGACAAGACCCTAGTGGAATACTATCCGTTGGGCGAGCAGGCCTTCGCCAGTATCTTGGATGAAGTGGCAGATGCCAAACGATTCATCCTCATGGAATATTTCATCATCGAAGACGGAAAGATGTGGTCCACCATGCTCTCCCTGTTGCTACGGAAACTTGAGGAAGGTGTGGTGGTGCGGTTGATGTACGATGATCTGGGTAGCATACAAACACTTCCATCCCATTATGAGAGGACCTTGCGGGATATGGGAATCATGGTGGGAGTGTTCAATAGGATCAAACCGCACTTGAATGCGAAATTGAATTATCGTGACCACCGCAAGATCCTTATCGTGGATGGGAATGTGGGCTTCACCGGTGGCATCAATTTCGCCGATGAATACATCAACCGCAAGATTCGGTTCGGGCATTGGAAGGATACCACTGTGATGCTCAAGGGTGCGGCGGTTTGGAATCTTACCCTGATGTTCTTCCAACAGTGGATATTCACCACGGGAGAGGATGTCGATCTTACCGATTTCGTACCCACCGAGGAGTATCCTTCGGATGGATTGGTCCAACCCTTCGGCGATAGTCCCCTCGATGGTGAGAACATCTCCGAGAATGCCTATATCCAGATCATCAACCATGCCCGCGACTATGTGTGGATCACCACTCCGTACCTCATCATCGATACCCAAATGACAGCCGCCTTGTGTGTGGCCGCCCAAAGTGGGGTCGATGTGCGCATCATCACTCCACGTTTTCCCGACAAGTGGTATGTGCACCCCGTCTCACGGTCCCATTATCTGCAACTGCTGCAGGCGGGGGTGAAGGTGTTCGAATACACTCCAGGATTCATGCATGCGAAAATGTTCGTTTCCGATGATGAGGTGTCCATCGTGGGAACCACCAATATGGATTATCGTAGTTTTTATCTCCACTTCGAATGCGGAGTGGCGTTCTTCCGATCATCTGTGGCGAACAAGGTGCGAAACGATATGGTTCGCACCTTGGATCTCTGTACCGAGATCTCACTGGATGTGGAGGAGAATGTCTCATTCCCCACCCGTTTCGCACGCAATGTGTTGAAGCTGTTCAGCCCCTTGATGTGAGATTCTGCAAAATTCCTTCGGCCGAACGGATGCCGCTTGCCCATGCGGCCGTGATCCCTCGACTGGTCCCCGCGCCGTCACCGGCGAGGTAGACCGAATCGGTGACTCGAAAGTAGTCGTCTTGGAATACCGGTTTGTTCGCATAGAGCTTGATCTCGGGATAGTACATGATGGTGGAGGGATGGAGTACTCCGGGAACGATCGTATCGAGATTCTTCATTGCTTTCCATATGACACGCAATATCTTTGCGGGCATGGCCAGTGAGATGTCCCCTGGGCAGCAATCCTTCAAGCTGGGTCGGAAATCATAAAGATCGGTGTTGAAGCTGTTTTCCTTGCTGCGTGAGCCGAGACGGAAGTCGCCGACCCTCTGCATCAAGGGACGTCCTCCTCCCATGAGTGCTGCCTGCATGCCGAGATTTTCGGCATAGGTTTGTCCACTTGCCAACGGTGCAGTGAATTTCACCGTCTTCAAAATCGCGAAATTCACCAATCCGTTCGCATCGTGATGGTCGGCCGAATAGGCATGGCCATTGACCGAGTACCACACATCACCACGGGCACTGGTATACTTCTCCTTCACTACATGGGCATTCCCGCTATTGGTACAAAAGGTCCGTACCTTCTCTGGGAAATAGAATTTCGGATCGTAGTAATCCTTCACAATGGGGTAGTGTTCAAAACGGGTTTCGACCCTGATCCCGATATCCACGATATTGTCTACGAACGGTACTCCCAGGCTCTGCATCATCATCTGAAGGAAGTGGAAGCCCCTCCTTCCTGGAGCTATGAGCAGATTGCGGTAAAAGATGTCACGCTTGTCGGTTGAGATCACGTGCTTGGCATCATCGACCGACAGCATCGTTTCTCCAAGAGCGAGATGGATTCCCAATGTGTTCAGTTCGGCCAACAACTTCTTGATGAGTTGCAGTCCCCCATCGGTACCGAGATGGGATTGTTGGATCTCCAACAGGCGACAACCCAATCGTTGCGCCCTCCGCTGATAGATCGCGATATTGCTCTTGTCCATGATGTCGGGATGGAGGAACTTTGTCACCTTCTCCATATATCGCTGGGCCTGTTCCCTGGTCCAGTATTCGTCCGGAAAGCCGATGGGGTAGGTGAAGTTCATCTTGCAATCGTTGCGCATTCCTCCGGTGGAGAACCGCTCTTGATCGATCATGAGGATCGACAATCCGCCATTGCGTTCGGCCAGTTCGAATGCGGCTCCCATACCTGCGGGACCGGAACCAATTATCACGACATCATATGTATCCACCGTTGTGCTCCTACGGTACCCAAGTATACACGAATGGCTCGGATTGGAGAACACTTCGCACCGGCTTCTCCAAAGATGAGCGAAGGAGTATGATGGAAACATGCGATCCACTGTACTGTTCACCAATGCGCTTATCATCGATGGTTCGGGAAGTCCTCCCTTTCTCGGCATGGTCGCCGTCGAAGGAGATACGATCATATACGTGGGGCCCCACAAGCATTCCATCCGATCAGCACATTCCATCGATCTTGGAGGGAGCTTCCTGGTACCGGGGTTCATCGACATGCATGGCCACAGCGATCTGCATGTGGTGCGCCATCCCTCCATGGAGGAGAAGATTCGACAGGGAATCACCACCGAAGTGGTGGGGAATTGCGGAATGGGAGTCTATCCCCTCTCATCGGATCCCGAGAAGCGAAGTATGCTCGCAACACTTGCCAAGGACATCCTGGGAGAACTTTTGGAACCTTGGCCATGGACGGATATGGCCTCCTATGGCGCACAACTGCGCTGCAGGACCCATGTGGTACCGTTGCAGGCCCATGCTCCGTTGCGGATTTGCGCTATGGATGGCAATCCCAACCGGCAGGCAACCGAAACCGAGATCGATACAATGGTGAACCTCTTGGAGCGCTCTTATGAGCAGGGAGCCGTTGGATTCTCCAGTGGATTGTACTATGCTCCCTGTGCTTTCGCATCCCGTGGAGAACTGCTGGCACTGCTGAAAATGACCGCGAAGTGGGACAAGTTGTTCGCTGTACACCATAGGTGTGAAGGAGATGGAGTCCTTGCATCTTTGCAGGAGGTGCTTGAGCTTGCCCGTGAGGCGAATGTGCGGATCGAAGTATCGCATCTCAAGGCGATCGGGAAACGCAACCAACAGTATGTGCCGCAGATGTTGTCATTGCTTGAATCGTATGCCAACGACGGTCTGGAAGTAGGGTTCGACCAGTACCCGTATACATTTGGTTCGACCAGTCTCTACAGTCTCCTTCCTCCCCAGTATCTCAGGCTTGAACGGGGGCAATTGTTGACCGCCCTTCAAAATCGAGATGAACGCGAACGCATCCGCCGTCTCATCCTGAATGCGGAAGGTTGGGACAGCATCATCTCACTCTGCGGATGGGATGCGATATCGGTGATGCATATCGATGGAAAGGAAGAGTTGCATGGAAAGACCTTCTCCGATTTGGCAAAGCATTCGCATAAGGATCCTTTCGATGTCCTGTTCGATCTGCTTTCCGAGGGACCGTCAACAGCAGTGATGGCCGACGTAACGCAATCGGAAGCATCTCTGCAGGCCATCATGCGGCACCCTCTCGGTTGTTTCGGAACCGATGCGCTGTACAGCGGAACGGTGTCCCATCCAAGATCGTACAGTTCCACCACCCATCTGTTCTCACGATACTACAAAGAATCACCAAATTTGCCGATCGAAGCGATGGTGGCACGTATGACCGGTGAAAGCGCACGAAGACTCCATTTGTTGGACAGGGGAAATATTGCTGTCGGTTACAAGGCCGACCTTGTGGTGTTGGATATGGCTTCGCTTGACAAGGGAAGCGGATTTCCGATTGTGATGGTCAATGGTGAACCGGTGGTCAATTCCCGAAACGATTGAGGAACCGTTTCGTCCTCTCATTGGTGGTGTTGGAGAAGACCTGTTCGGGAGAGCCCTCTTCGACTATCAACCCATCGTCCATGAAGATCACACGATTGGAAATATCCCGTGCGAACGCCATTTCATGGGTAACCACCATCATCGTCATATGTTCGGTTGCCAATTCCTTGATCACTGCGAGGATCTCGCCGGTGAGTTCGGGATCGAGAGCGCTGGTCGGCTCGTCGAAACAGAGCACTTGGGGCCTTAGCGCCAGTGCACGTGCGATCGATACGCGTTGTTGTTGTCCACCGGAAAGTTGGTACGGATAGGCGGAGGCCTTGTCCGACAGCCCCATCTTCTTCAGCAGGTCCATCGCTGTATCGGCAGCATCCGCCTTTGGTGACTTGAGCACATGTACTTGTGCTTCGGTGATGTTCCTGAGTACCGAGAAGTGGGGAAATAAATTGAAATTCTGGAATACGAGGCCGACTTGCAACCTGATGCGGCTTATGGTGGTCTTGTCGGCATACACCCCTTGGTTCACAAGGGTATCGCTTCCAATGGTGATGGTTCCACTATCGATCTGCTCCAGATTCGTGATACACCTGAGTAGGGTGGATTTTCCCGAACCCGAGGGGCCTATCACCGAAAGGACCTCGCCCTTTTCGAGTGAGAACGAGATATCCTTGAGAACTTCGAGCGTACCGAATGATTTGCGTACATGTGCCACCGTGATAACCGCCATGTCGTCCCCCTAACGATAATAGTCGAGCTTTCGTTCGATGAAATCGAAGCTTTTCGATACGATGGCGTTCATCACGAAATAGAATACTCCCGCAATGAAGATCGGCATGGTGGAGAACTCCCTTGCGGCGGCATTCTGAGCCACCCTGAAGAGTTCAGCCACACCTATCGTCTGGGCCAACGCGGTATCCTTCACCAAAGTGATCACTTCGTTGCCCATCGCGGGCATGATGCGCTTGACCACTTGGGGCATGACGATATGGGTGAAGGTATGTACCTTGGTGAATCCAAGCACAGAGGAAGCCTCAAGTTGTCCTTGTGGAATGCTCTGGATACCCCCACGATAGATTTCAGCAAAGTAGGCCGCATAATTGATCACATAGGCGATGATCACTGCGGTGAACCGATCGGCCGATGCCCCCAGCACATAGTATGGAGCGAAATAGACGAAGATGAGCTGGAGGATCAACGGGGTTCCCCGCATGATCATGATGTAGCCGTTGACCAAGGAACTGATGATGCGATGCTTGCTCATGCGCCCCTTGGCCACCAATAGGCCGAGGGGAAGTGCAAAGAGCAATGTGAGGAAAAATATGCGCAACGAGGTGAGCGTTCCCTCGAGCATCAACCACAGAAGCTTGGCCATGAATGCTTCGTCCTATTTGCCTACAACGGTGATGTCGGCGCCGAACCAAGCGGTCGAAATTTCTGCAAGTGTGCCGTCGGCGGCCATTTCTTCAAGCAGCTTCTGAACTTCGTCGCGGAGCGCCTGGTCGTTCTTTCTAAAGCCGACCCCATACTCTTCGCTCGAGAGGTGCTCATCGAGAATCCTGAAATCCTTGCCACTTCTCTTGATGTTGTCGTTCGCCACGAACAAGTCGAGCACCACCGCATCGACACCACCGATCTCGAGGTCCATCAGAGCGGTGAGATTATCCTTCACCTCGACGATCTCCTTGAGGGAAGCAGCAAACGATTCATTGCCGTAGACCGCATCGGATGCGCTCGAACCAGCCTGGATACCAACCTTCTTGCCTGCGAGGTCTGACAGTGATTTGACCGGGCTGTCCGCTCTCACGACTGCAACCTGGGCGTTGTCCACATACGGTTCGGTGAAATTGATGGCCTGCTTCCGTTCTTCTGTGATGGTGAACCCGTTCCAAATGCAGTCGATGTTACCGGTGTTCAACTCCTGTTCCTTGGCATTCCAATCGATGGGCTGCAACTTCAATTCAACACCCATTCGTTTGGTGACTTCCTTTGCCAAGTCGATGTCGAATCCCACGATCTCATTGTTTTCGTTGCGATATCCCATGGGAGGGAAGGAGTCGTCGAGACCGAGGATGAAGACACCCTTGTCGAGAATCTTCTCCAGCGACTGGTCACCCGTCTGTTCCTGAGCACCTGCGGCTGTGAGCATCGAGAGCGCAATGCAGGCGAATGCTACGGTCATGAGAATCTTTTTCATCAGTTCCACCTCTTTCTGTGTGTATATGGGAGAGCAACAATCTCCCCAGTTGTTGGCATGATAGGATGTTTCGTGAGTTTTGGAAAGTGCAGATTGCATGGGAATGAATAATTATACATATTTGCCGCTTCCAGATCTCGTTGACCCATATGCGTGCCGATGGTATAGTTGTGTGAACCTCAAGGAGGCACCTTCATGGAATTCCTGTTGCTTGGCATCACTGCCACCACGTGGCAGCAATTGGTGATGTATGTCATCGGAGCGATACTCATCTATCTTGCTATTTCAAAAAAACTTGAACCGGCATTGTTGTTGCCGATGGGATTCGGCGCGATCCTGGTGAACATACCCATGTCGGGTGCGTTGAACACCACCATGCCCGGTATCGGTGAGGTGGCCGGCATATTGGAATGGATGTTCGAGGTGGGTATCGAGGCATCCGAAGCGATGCCGCTGCTGCTGTTCGTAGGCATCGGAGCGATGATAGATTTCGGTCCCCTCCTCAGCAATCCCAAGTTGGTGTTGTTTGGAGCGGCGGCCCAATTCGGTATCTTCGCAACGGTGTCCATCGCGGCTTTGCTGGGCTTCCCTTTGAAGGATGCCGCCTCGATCGGCATCATAGGAGCCGCCGATGGGCCGACCTCCATACTGGTATCCCAAGTGCTCAACAGCGACTATGTGGGAGCGATCGCCGTTGCGGCCTATTCATATATGGCACTTGTGCCGATCATACAACCATTTGCGATCAAGCTGGTCACTACTAAGAAGGAACGTGCGATCCGCATGCCCTACAATCCCAAGTCGGTCTCACGCATGGCCAGATTGTTGTTCCCCATCGTTGTCACCATGTTCGCAGGCTATGTCGCCCCGGCCTCGGTGAGTCTGGTGGGACTGCTCATGTTCGGTAATCTGATTCGTGAATCGGGTGTGTTGGGAAGCCTTTCCGAGACGGCACAGAATGTCTTGGCCAATCTCATCACACTCTTGTTGGGGATCACGATCGCAGCATCCATGCAGGCGGAGCAATTCGTTCGTTACGAGACCTTGTTGATCATGGTGCTCGGACTGCTCGCATTCATATTCGATTCCATCGCCGGTGTGCTGTTCGCCAAGTTGCTCAACTTGTTCACGAAGCAGAAGGTGAATCCGATGATTGGAGCGGCAGGGATCTCCGCATTCCCCATGTCGGCACGTGTGGTGCAGAGGATGGGACAACAGGCTGATGCACAGAATCATCTGTTGATGCATGCCGTCGGTGCGAATGTCGCCGGACAGATCGCCTCCGTGATAGCCGGTGGCGTCATTCTCGGGCTGGTTCCCGGGATGTTGGTATAGGGAGGAGACAACATGATCGATGTATTCAGACAATCGTTGGTATTGATGTGGCAGGGTATGTTGGCGATCTTCGTCGTCATCTTCCTTATTTTTCTCGTACTGTCCCTCTTTCCCAAGATTTTCAAGAACGGCAAGTGACCATCAATCGCAACCATTGCGTTGAAGACTCCATCATGGTACCATATGATACTTTTTGCGATGGGGGATCTGATGCGGGAATCAGGTGAAGATTATCTTGAGGCGGTGCTTGAGCTTGAGCAAGAGCGGGGTACGGTCCGGCTGACCGATGTCGCGACAAAAGTTGGTGTGACCAAACCGAGTGCGAGCCGCGCCATGAAGATACTCCAGAACGATGGCTATATCCATCAGGAGAACTACGGTACGATAGAACTCACCTCAAAAGGGCGTCTCAAGGCAACCCAAGTCTTTCATCGTCATAAGACGCTCACCGTGTTTCTGGAAGATGTGCTTGGCGTATCGCCCGAGACGGCTGAGAACGATGCGTGCCGGATGGAGCATGTCCTCAGCCCCCAAACCATGGAGCGACTCTCCGCTTTCGTTGAAGAGCAAAAGCGACAAGGTCAATGAAGAGCTCAGAAGAGGTCTTTGATCGCATTCGCAGCGAACTCTCCCGCCTTTAGGTAGCCCCAACCGCCGTTTTTCCGCTCTTCTTCGATGAGTTTCCGTCCCGTATGACTCAATGCATTCATGATCGCACTATTGATCTTCGACCGTCTGATCGCTTCGTCCAACGAAGGTCCGATCATGAAATAGGTGTCGCTGCTTTTATGGTGCACCACTTCGATCGCATAAAAGAGTTCCCTTCCTCCCTCATTCTCGGCAAAGGTTTCGAAATCATCATATTTGTTGGAGAAATAGGGAATCCATTGGGTCTGATCGGTGGGGTTGGCGACCTCAGCGGGTATCGGAATGCTCTCATAATCCCATCGCAAGGTACCGATGGCCGCATCGGTGGCCATATCGTCAACCGAACTGGTGACGAAACGAAGATTCTTCTTTCCGGTTCCTCCCAGGTTGAGTTCCCTCACACCCTCGGCCTTCACATAGCTGAAGGAATATTCATAGGGTCCGTCGACTTCCTTCAACTGGTCTTCGGCGACGACGGATACCCCATTCTTTACATTGAACAACCGATACGATATGGAGGTGTTGTGTTGATAGCCGATCGTCTTCTTGACCCCGGGGAACAGTGGAGCTTCGGAGGGGAGTTGCACCGGAGTCTCCTTGTTGATCTCATCGAATCCCTGATAGGCATACACCTCGAGGACATAATCCCATCCCTCGCCCATGGCAGTCATGATTGCGATATCCAATGGACCCACCATGGAACCTTCTCCGGGTGTGAAGTCGTAGTCTTGGATTACATCGACAAATCGATTGTTAGAAAAGATTTCCGTCACATCCTCGTGCACCATCCGGGAAAATCCTTCCACGCCCGATCCATAAGCGGCCACAGCAAGGGTGACCGTGGCATCCTCGATCGTTCTGGCAATCAAATTGTCGATATCCTGAATGTCCGGGTTTCTCCCACGTGCCGTCTCGTAGGCGGCAACCGCTTGCTTCAGGCTATCCCGGTCTCCTTTTTCACGTAGGCTTTCCCCGTACGCAAACCAGAGGTCTCCTGAAAACAGGCGTGCTTCCTGCAGTTCCTTGGAGAAGTCCTCTATCGCCAATCCACGTATTGGGGAATCTTGTGCAATTCGGTGCAATTCCTGCACATTGGAGTATGCCCGGAAGACGATATCGGCCGATTGGCGCTCCTGGATGCCACTATTGTCGGCGATTTGTCTTTTGTAGTATGCGGTCCCTTCATTGAAGACCTGGGGAAAGAGTGTGGCTGCTTCAACGAATTCTGGATTCACCGCAAGCGCTTCGCTGAGGTAGCGCAACGATGACACATACTCTTGTTTCTCATATGCGGAGACTCCGCTTCGGTAATCGCTTCCACCCTTGGTGAACAGAGTACCGCATGAGGTGAATGCCAGCAGTAGTGTGGACACTATGACAATTGACAGGACGGTTCGCTTCATATCTTCTCCCCTTTTTGGTCCGCAAAGGTATGTATCTATTATTTTTAGTACACTTCACTCGATAATTCAACAAAAAACAGCCATATTTTTCCATCGATTCTCGGTACTCCGTGTGCCACAAGTGTCATTCAATGGCAAAAGTGAACCAAGAAAGACAAAATCGTTGTATTGCGTCATGGGGTTTGAAGAAGGAAAATAGTGGTAGAGAACACTATGTGGAGGTAGTGAAATGAAACGAATGGTAATTTTGCTTGTAGCGCTCGCGATGGTCACGACCCTCGTATTCGCACAAGGTGCGAAAGAGGAGGAGGGACCGATCGTACTGCAGTACTGGACCCATGAGGATCCGAACAGGACCCGTATCGAGGAGCAGTATATCCAAGAATTCGAGGCGGCCAACCCCAACATCACGATCGAAAGGACGACCCAGTCTTCCACGAAGATGATCGAGTTGGTGCAGACCGCATTCGCAGCGAATGCCGGACCCGATATCTTCAACCTCTCGATTGAGGACGAGTACCAGTACATCGCCAATGGACGGGTCGCCCCCGTGAATCCCCAAGCCGCGGGATATGCGAATCTTCAGGAGCTGATCGACACGTATGCCGCCGGCATGTTGGACCCTGTCACAGTCAATGGCAAGATCCACGGTCTTCCCCTCGAGCTTACCAACTGGTGTATCTTCATCAACAAGAATGTCTTCAAATCGGCTGGATTGGATCCCGAAACCGATTATCCGAAGACATGGGAAGAGATGGCCGATATCTCAGAGAAGTTGGTCATCCGTGATGGGGACATCCTGGTGAGACGTGGATTCGACTTCCGTTATCCCTACTATCTGGTGGCGATGGTTCCCATGGTGGAGCAGCTTGGTGGACAATTGATCAGCGATGATGGCAAGACCGCGATCGTCAATGACGAAGCATGGCTCAAGTTCCTCACCTATATGCAGCAATGGGGTCCCAGTGGCAGGAATCTCGGTTCTCCGACCTATAAGAATGCCCGTAAATTGTTCAACATGAACAACAACGACATTGCGATGGCACACACCGGTTTGTACCAGATTGGACGTATCCGGGCCGACAATCCCGAGTTCTACGACAGTGGCGAATGGATGATCGTTCCCTTCCCGACCTTCGAGAATGCGGTGAAGGATGTCGCTGCTTCCTATTATGGCCACTACCTGATGGTCAATGCACAGAGTTCCAAGGCAAAACAGGATGCCGCATGGAAGTTCATTGCCTATATGCTCACCCATGCCGAGGAGTATTTGGAAGAGGTAAGCCTTATCCAGCCCACCAAGGCACTGTTGGCTTCCGATACCTATGCGAACATACCCTATTCGGATGTGTTCACCAAGGATTTCGATCGTGGCCATATCGTCTACTACGGAGCGGCAAGCGCCGAGTTCCAGACACTGATCCGCAGCGCGGTCGAGTCGGTAATGCTTTCTGGGGAGACTCCCGAGAAGGCCCTCGCCACTCTCAAGAGAGCTGCCCAGGAATTGTTGGACGAACAACTGTAATAGTGTTCGATAACTTGTTTCGGAGGAGCCGAAGTCCCGCCGCTTCGGCCCTCCTTCCGTATCTATGCCACCCGCGGTGATTTCAAGGGGATCTGTATGAAGAAACGAACATATATCGGTATTGAGAAGAAAGAGGCTCGATGGGGATTTGCGTTCACCGTGCCGGCGATCCTGTTCTTCTGTCTATTCAGCTTCTATCCCATACTCAATGCCCTGTACACCAGTTTGTTCGACAAACGGGTACTATCACTGGCACCTCCCGATTTCATGGGATTGGGCAACTACACCTACATCTTCTCCTCACCCGATTTCTGGAACTCGATCCGGGCCACCTTCGTGTTCACGTTGGGAACCTTCATTCCGATCGTGATCTTCTCATTGATGTTGGCCGCTTTCCTGACGAATATCCGTAGCAAGAAGATGCGTGGAGTGTTCCAGATCGCCTATTACACTCCTGCGGTAATCTCTTCTGTGGTTGCGGCAACCATTTGGTTGCTGATCTTCGATCCCAGGGGATTGGGGAACCAGTGGGTGAACCTCTTGCTCAATACCCCCGGCGTCGATCAGAAATGGCTGGCCGATCGTACGATGGTGCAGCTATCCACTATGATCGTCTATTTTTGGAAGTACATCGGCTATTTCGTGGTGCTCTTCATCACCGGGCTGGCTGCGATTCCACCGGCGATCTATGAAGCGGCCACCATCGACGGTTCCTCCAAGTGGCAGAGTTTCTGGCGAATCACCTTGCCGCTGTTGAAGCCGACGGTGGTGTTGGTATCGATCATGGCGATGCTCCAATGTCTCAAGACCTTCAGTACCCAATACCTGTTCGTACAGGGAGGGGCACCACGTGCACCGATCAATGTCATCACGCTCAACATCTACACCACCGGTATCCGCAACCAAAGGATAGGCAGGGCGAGTGCGATGAGCATCGTGCTGTTTTTGATCATGTTGTTGTTCACATGGATGCAGTTTCGTTTCTCGAAAAGTGAAGAAGTGGAGTACTAGCATATGGATATCCATAAGAATCGATTCAATTGGACGGGAGCGCTCATTTGGGCTGTGCTCATCATCACCTTGATCTTCACTGTGATGCCGTTGGTGTTCATGATCACCAGTAGCTTGATGGAGAGGAATCAGATCCTGCGGATGCCATTCAGCTGGATCCCCGAGACCTTTCGTTACCAGAATTATGTGAAGGCGTTGGAAGGCAACGATGGTTCCTGGATCTTCCCAAGGAACATCTTCAACTCACTGTTGGTTTCCATCACCGTTGCGATCACCACCGTGCTCATCGCATCGATCACCGGCTATGGGATTGCGAAGTTCAAATTCAAGGGCCGGAATCTCATATTCATGATGATCATGGCTACGATGATGATTCCATTCGAAGCAATCATGATTCCGCTGTATATGGTGGCCACCGGTCTCAAGATGCAGGATTCATATGCCGGTCTGATCGTTCCGTTTCTGGTGAGTGCGTTCGGAGTGTTCCAGATGCGTCAGTATTTGACTACATTCCCTTCGGAATACCTCGATGCATCCCGAGTCGATGGATTGGGAGAGTTCGGCATCTTTTGGAGAATCGTGTTTCCCAATTGTGCTCCTGTGATCGCAACACTGGGTATCCTTTCGTTCCGTGGTCAGTGGGACAACCTGTTGTGGCCGCTGTTGGTCACCCAATCGGAGAAGATGAAGACCATCCCTCTCTACATATCCAAGTTCGCCGAGGAAAAGCTTACCGACGAGGGAGCCATGATGGCTGCTGCGGTATTGGCGAGTCTTCCGATGTTCATCATGTTTGCAGCCCTTTCCAAGTATTTCATCGGTGGTTCGGCCGTGTACGAATCGCGCAAGGGGTAGTCGATGAAGCAACCTCTTGCATACGATCTCTATATGTTCGATATGGGCAATGTGGTGGTGAGGGATATCACCACCATCGATGCGATCGCGGATCATTATGGATTCGATCGTGTCGAGTTGCATGCCGATTACGATCATTATGCATTCCCTTTGATGGACGGTACCATCGATTCAAAGCTCTACTGGGACCATGTCGAGCACGTATTCGGTATTCGGGTGGGCGGTGATCCATTGGCCGAATTTTTCCGCCCCCGATGGAACGAGCCTGTCGTCGCCTTGATAGAGTTCCTTCATGCGAAGTGCAAACGGGTGGTGTGTGCATCGAATACCTACGCACCCCATTGGTCGTTGTTGCGCGATCGTGGATTCCTCGATATTTTCGATGCGACCTATGCCTCGCATGAGATGGGTGTTTCCAAACCGTCGCCATATTTTTTCAAGACCATTTTGGCTCGCGAGGGTATCGGTGCGGAACGTACGCTTTTCGTGGATGATTACCAAGAAAATGTGGTCGCGGCGAGAGCGCTTGGGTTGGATGCGCTTCTCTACTCATTCGACGACAGCCTCAATGATTTCTTCTTACATCTTGAGTGAATCGCGGTATTGTGTGGGTGTGCTTCCCATGAATTTCCGGAACACCTTGGTGAAATACCCAGGTGTGGGAAAGCCGCATCGAGTGCAGATCATGGTGATGTTCATCCTGGGGTCCTGCAACAGGGTGATCGCCTGGTTCACTCTATAGGCTTGCAGATATCTGAGGAAATTGATTCCGGTCTGCTCCTTGAAGAGTCTGCTGAGATGGCTTTCCGAAACCTTGAGCAGATCCGCCATCTCCTGCAATCCGATGCATTCATGGTACCGTTCGCGAATCAATCTGATCGTATGGTCCACAATATGGTTTCCCACATGGTCGGGAAGGGCGATTGTGGCATCATCGACCATATTGGTGCCCATGGATGCCATTTCAGCCTCCTCGGAGGAAAGTTTGTCGACCAAGGATGAGAGTGCGCTTTTCAGTTCATCATCATCGAAGGGTTTCAACAAATAATCGAACACACCCAATTGGATGGCCGATCGCATGTAGGAGAAATCGCTGTGTCCACTGAGGATGATGGCATGGTCGACAGTGCATTCACGCAACATCTCCAGTCCGTCGCGTCCGGGAAGCCGGATATCGGTGATTACGATATCGGGGTTCAGGGTGTTGATCAATTTCGTTCCCTCGATCCCATCGGATGCCGATCCGATCAAGGTGAGACCCAATGCTTCCCAAGGAGTGAAGCGTTCAATTTCCTTACGGATCAATTCCTCGTCCTCCACCACAACCACCGTATAGGTCATCCCAGTGCCCCCTTGTTCCTGTAGGGTATCTTGATGGATATGATGGTACCCTCCTCTGGTGCGGAATCGATGGTAAGACCAGCTTCTCCATTGTAGCGCAACTGCAGTCTTCGTCTAATGTTGTAGATTCCCACATGAGCCTGGGAGTCTGCAATGGAAGGATCTTCTCTAACGGTATCCTCCGGAAATCCCACTCCATTGTCCTTCACCAGTATCACGATGTGTCCTCCGGTCACCCGGGCCTTCACCGTCAGTCGCCAATTGCCGACTTTCGGTTCAAGTCCATGTATGATTGCATTCTCCACCAGGGGTTGAATGATCAGTTTCGGGACCCGTACATCCCTTATCGATTCCTCTAGTTCCACCACGGTGTGGAGTTTCTCACCGAATCGAATCCTCTGGATCGTAAGATAGCTTTCCACCAATTCGAAGCTCTCTTTCAATGTGGATTCGGCTTCATGATGATCGATCGCATTGCGCAACAGTTTCCCCAACCTGGTGGTGATGGCATAGATTTCCTTCTCATCATGCATGCGTGCGATCGCTTTCACCGTGTTGAGCGTATTGTAGAGGAAGTGGGGATTCAGTTGTGCTTCGAGTGCCTTGCGTTCGGCTTCCTGGAGTTTGGCCTCCTCCTCGCGGGTGAGTTCCATCAGCGTCGTGATCTGCTGGACCATCATGTTGAATGATCGTTGCAGCTGTCCGATTTCCGTGATGAGCGACTCCTCGGAGCGGGTTTCCAGTTCTCCCGCTTCAACCTTGTGCATGGCAACCGCGAGGGAATCTATGGGCAGTGAGATCGATCTGCTGAAAAAGAACGCGAGTATTCCCGCAAGTAGTGCACCGAGTGCCAATACCACGCCCACCACATAGACATAATCCTCGATGCTTCTCCGATAGATGGCGAGATCGGTGACTCCGGCTAGGAATAGCTGGGTATTGGGAATCGGTGTGAGGGAGACGATGGTGTCCCCTTTCTTGAAACTCCCCTCGTTCAGTGGAAAGGTGATCGCGGCCAATTCCGGAAATCGGGAGAAATCACCATGCTTGTCCATATGTACCAGGGAGGATGCGATGAACGTATCCGTATCTATTAGGATGATGTCGGAGAATCCGGAATTTGAAGTGAGATCACTGATGGTGTCCTGATAGATGTCGACGGCTACATATCCCAAGACTTTTTGGTCGTTATTCCTGATCCTTCTGAAGATGTTGAGGAATACGAAGGAGTTGTTTCTGGTGGCATAACGATTGTCAAGAGTGATCAAAGAGGCGGCTTCGCCGCTGGCGCGGGAGAGGTCGAAGAACGGATTGGTGTCGTTCCCCTGGTAACGCAAATCGTATTGTTGGGGAAATAGATGTGTCGATAGACGTACTTTTCCACTCGTACTCACCACCGAGGCCGTGGCGAGGTAGGTGTCTCCCCTCATGATGGAGAACATGCGTTCGTAGACGCTGTTCAATTTTCCCGCACTTTCCGCCATTTCCTCGTCCCGTTGGACAAGCGAGGTGATTGAATCGTCCACACTGATGCTGTAGGCCTTGTGACGATAGACTTCTATCAAGGCGACCATGCGTGATGCCGATATCCTGATGTCGTTCAAACCCCTTTCGGAAAGATTGTTCTCGATCGATTTCGAACCGGTCACGAAATAGGCGAACGCAAGAAGGAGTACGGGAACGAGCATCACTATCATGAAGAAGATCATCAATCGTGAGAAGAGCGATGTCCCGGGTCCCGAATGTTCCATCACGCCAGTGTAGCAACAAGCCGTGGTAAAATCCATCATTACCGTTGCATATTACCATAGTATGATCCATACATATGGGCGATCGTTTCGAACGAAGGAGATTGAAGGTGCCTGGGATCGGGTGACTTCCAGGCAAGTTGTGCTTTAGTGACGAAATTTCCTACAGATGTGTGGAAGATTGCTCCTCAGTTGACGATTTCTCCTCTTGCGAATTTTGGATTCTCCCAGAATTCATCCTGTGCTTCCGTTATCTGGAAATTGGTGTAAAGTATTTTTCCTTTCTGACCTGCTTTGACCACCAATGAACCTTGCGTCTCGATTCTAGTGGGAAGAACAATGTCATCCTTACTGGCAAAGATTGTCGTCTGTCTGATGTTCAGGGTACCAGTAGTCGTGTTGTCCTCAAGAGCCATTGAAATTTCCATTTTGTTTGGTGTCCCGGACATGATTTCCAACCAAACGGTACCCGTGACACTTCCATCAAAGTCATCCTTTTCTTCATCCCAACCAAGAATATTCCCTGATTCACGATAGTTTGGATCGTAGAAAGGTAGAGCCGCGTCATATGCCATTGAAAAGGTATACACCGCTGAGGATTTTTCTTCGATAATCTCGTCAAAACCCACGAATTCATACTCAACTTTGTACAGATTGTCATTGAACGGGGAGAGTATGAAACCATCGGTATAACGATCCATGAGTGCGAATAGCTTTGGGTTACCGAATTCCCGTACATTGAGAAAACGATTGAAATGCGAGCCTTCGATGAGAACCTGCGCTTGTTCAGTGGAAACCGTTGATCCCTTCCCATCGGTTTCTTGATACGTTATCCTACGTACTCCCGGAAGATGGAATTCACTTTGATCCGCGATCTTGTTCGCCTTGTCCCATAGTGATGTGTCGTTGAAGCGTTCTTCAGTGGCGGACGCTCCTATCGTAGATGCGATTAGCATGAAAGCAATGCTAAGTACGGTGGTGATGACCAGATTCTTGTTAGCCATAGATCCCACTCCTTGTTTTCGACAAGCGATAGCGCTCGGACGGTATATGGTCGTACAACCAATACTGATAAATTACGGGTCATTTTTGCATGTTATTTGAAGCAGACATGGAGTTTATGTGGAGTTTCTCCTGCAACGCTTCATATCTGTTGCCATTTGGAATGCTACAAGGCATATTCTAGCTCATGAAGCATATATTTGTTGTCGAAGATAACGATGTGATTCGTGAGAGTGTGGGCCAGTACCTTGAGCTATCCGGTTATAAGGTTTCGAAATTCGCTCTTATCAATGAAGTTTCTTCAACGATGAAACACACCGTTCCCGATCTTCTCATTCAGGATGTGATGATGCCCGACGGTGATGGATTCGCATTTGTGAAACACCTGAGAACAAAGTATATGTTCCCTGTGGTATTCATGACCGCGAGGAATACAGAGAGCGATCGGATCATGGGATTTGAACTAGGTGGAGACGACTATATTACGAAGCCCTTTTCACCAAAGGAGTTGGTATTACGCATTGATGCGATATTCCGAAGGATGGAAGGTGGCTCGACCGGTTCATGGGGGAACGGATCGCTTTGGACAGTAGGGAATTCCCAATTGATCTTCGACAATGGTGCCCATATGCTCACACTCAACGGTGAGGAAGTCTCTTTGACCGCAGCGGAATGGCGCATATTGGGGTTTCTCATCGAAAACGCAGGGAATCTGGTGACCAGGACCCTGATCCTTGAATCGTGCTTCGATTACTCCTTCGAATCGTACGATAGGATTGTCGATACCCATATCAAGAATATC
>CAYZJV010000016.1:0-47432 GCA_964478945.1 uncultured Spirochaetaceae bacterium
GCTCTTCGCCCAACCCCGTCAGGACCGGAAGGTAGCAGCGGTAAGCGAACGATCGATGAGCCACAGCCGATGTATCGGAGCCGAGGGGGTTTTTCTTTCTCTCGCCCGCATGGTATAGTCTTATCCGTCTGCGGACACCCTTGGAGAGACCATGGCATATGAAGTAACGGCGACAAGAAAGAGACCCCAGCTGTTCGACAGCTTGGTCGGACAAGAGTTCGTGGTCTCCACCATCAAGAACTCGATCGAGCAGGGACGGACGGCCCATGCGTATCTGTTCAGTGGGCCACGGGGAGTGGGAAAAACCTCTTCCGCAAGAATCCTTGCGAAGGCACTCAACTGTGAACAAGGCCCTACTTCTTATCCTTGCGGTGTCTGCTCACATTGCAGGGAGATCACCACGGGGAACTCACCCGATGTGATCGAGATCGACGGAGCAAGCAACACCAGCGTGAACGATGTGAGGGTGATCAAGGATGAAGTCCTTTTCCCTCCCCAAAGTTGTCGCTACAAGGTCTACATCATCGACGAAGTCCACATGCTCTCCACCAGTGCGTTCAACGCATTGCTCAAGACCATCGAGGAACCACCGGAGTATGTGGTGTTCATCTTCGCCACCACCGAAACCCAGAAGGTTCCCGCGACAATCCGTTCGAGATGCCAACAGTTCCACTTCCAATTGATACCGCTCGAAATGATCAAGGATGTGCTGGTGCGGACCGCACGGGAAATGGACATCGAGGCGGAGGATGAGGCACTCTTTTGGATCGCCAAGGAATCCACCGGTTCGATGCGCGATGCCTATACTCTGTTCGATCAGGTCGTCTCCTTCAGTGGTGGCAACATCACTATGGAACTCATAAGCCGGAAACTCGGCCTCGCGGGCTTGGAAAGGATCACCGCAATCTTGGAATCGCTGTTGGCCGATCGCACCGATCGGGCCCTCCTTGCACTTCACGAGCTGCTGGAATCCGGAGTATCTGTGGAACAGTGCATCAAGGATCTGGCAGGGTATGTGAGAACGCTTTTGCTGATAAAGAGGGGCATCTCCAATGAATCCATATTGGGAGTGCAGATAGAGAGGATTCCTTCGACACTCAGAACGGCCTATTCGGAGGAACAACTCGAAGCGGTGTTCGACCTGTTTCTCAAACTCTACCGCGATATTCGCTTCTCCCTCAGCCCACGTTTCGAATTGGAGCTGGCGGTAAGCCGCTTGAGTCATCTTCCCCATTTGGTTTCATCGACCACATTGGTGAAACGGATCGAACAGTTGAAGGATTCTCTGATGACGGGAGAAATCCGCGTTGCAAAACTTCCCCGGATTGCCGAAAAGCCGAAGTTCGAAACTACCAAGGGTGAATCGTCTGTGGGGAATTCAGAAGAAACGAAAGCTGTTCCTACGCCCAAGCCGGAAGCGAAGGTTGTTGAACCCAAAGGGCAACCGGTTGTACAGCGCCCCAAGTTGGAAAGGATCACCATGGAGAGTTTGCCAGAATTGATCCAGGACATGGCAGCGGAACGAGACCCTGCAGGTATCGTCTTGAGCCAGGTGGTATCGGTGAACCATACCGATGAAGCGGTTGAGTTTGTGTTCGCTTCCCAGTATGCGATGGAGCATGCGAAACAGAAGGAAGAGACTTTGAGAAAACTTGTGGCACGTCACACCGGCTATGATGGCCCAATTCGTTTTTCACGTGAAACAATAGCCGATAATAAACCTGAAGTACAAAAAAAGAAGACCGATGATGTTGCACAGACCATCGCCACGTTATTCCGTGGTGAAGTCTTGCACCTTCAATAGAGTGGAGGAAACATGAATCCGTTCGATCTGTTCAAGAACATGCAGAACATTCAATCGCAGATGCAGCAGATGCAAACCAAGCTCGAACATATGCGGGCGACAGGGTCTTCGGGAGCCGGTATGGTGGAAGTCACCGTGAACGGTAAGATGGAGGTGCAATCCATCCATATCTCCGAAGAGGTCGTCGACCCGAAGGATATCGGCACCCTTGAGGTGCTGGTAGCCTCCGCGTTCAACGCGGCGGTCAACGAGGTACAGGAGATGCTGAAGAGCGAAGCCGCGGGCCTTGCCGGAGGCATGCAGCGATGACCTCACTCGAAATGTTGGCGAAACAGCTCGCAAGATTGCCGGGAATCGGCCCCAAGAGCGCATCTCGTCTCGCATACCACCTGATCAAGAGCGATAGGGAATACAACCGTCAGCTGGCTACGCTCATCCATGATATTCAGGATTTGGTCTTCCCCTGTTCGATATGCGGAAGTTTCACCGAAACCGACCCTTGTCCCATTTGCACCGACGCATCGCGGGACAGGACACAAATTTGTGTGGTCGAAGAACCTCAGGATGTGGTGACGATCGTATCGAGTGGGGCCTACAATGGTCTATTCCATGTGCTCGGAGGAGCGCTCTCACCGTTGGAAGGCATTGGTCCCGACAAGCTTGATTTCGTCAAGCTCATGAAGCGGATCGAAGAAGGTTCGTTCGGAGAGGTGATCATAGCCACCAACCCCACCGAGGAAGGCGATACCACCGCCATGTATCTGAAACATCTCCTGAAGGGAAAGAAGCTCACCATTTCACGACTTGCCTCCGGTCTCCCGATAGGTGGCGACTTGGAATATGCGGACAGGCTCACCCTGGCCCGTTCGATGCGTGGTCGTATCGAATTCGGAGAATGAAGGGCTCCCTTAGACGATATTCCGCTCTTTCTTGATCGTGTCGTAGGCTTCTTGGATAGCCCTGAACTTTTCAGCAGCAAAGGTGGTGAACTCTTCCGGCAATCCTTTGGAAGCAATGGAATCGGGGTGGAACTCTATGCTCAATTTCCTATAGGCTTTCTTGATTTCGTCCACCGAGGCATCGCTTTGCAATCCAAGCACCGCATAGGCTTTTGAAGGAGAGGCCGAAAGGGAACCGTATCGTCTCTTGATGCTTGCGAGCAAGCTGTCCTGTATACGGAAAATTCGAGCCGCCACAGTGATTAGACGATCCTCTTCCCGATTGATCGACCCATCTGCGATCGCCACCCTAACCAATACATCGACCATCAATTCAAGGATGGCCGGTTCATGGGCAAAATTCTGATAAAATTGGCTCGCGAACTGCTCGAAGGTACCTCCACCGGTCAAGGCCGCATTGAATACCCTGAGGGCTGCCTGACGACTTTGCGGATCGAGTTTCAAATCTTGGTTGATGAACTCCTCGACTTTCTTCTGTTCCTCGGGAAGAAGTCTTCCATCAACGGTTGCCATTCTCGCAAGCATGGAGAACGCACCCACAAAGAAAATCATTTGCGACTGTTGGCGGGGGTCCATCGTCTGTTCGAAGGGAATTTCCCGATCCTGAGAGGAACTGAATGTACCGGCCCGATCGAAAAGATTGCCGAATGCGATACCCGCGATCATGCCCAAAGGTCCACCAACGGCAAGACCCATGGCACCACCGATCAATTTACCCATCCAACCCATGGCTATTGTTTCCTACAATTTGTCGATGAGCATGGAACACTTGCCGGAGGGAATGGGAAGCGTTTTCTTCTTCTTTTCATCGAGTATATCGATAGTGAAGTAATAGAGCTTCTCCGATTCGAGCCGGATTTCCCAACCGCGCGGTTGTTTGTTGCTCAATATCGTGATCATGTTGCGCTTCAGCGATAGACCTTCGATTCCCATCGCTTCAAGCGTGGTCATGGTCCAATCGACGGTTTTCCTCGGCAACGAGATCTCAAGGCCGATGATATCCTCTATCATGAGGGTGATTGTCACCAGACCGGTCATGTGGATGAAGCGCTTCTTGGGGAAGTCGGGAATAGTGGGGCAGACGGAAGGACCCTCCTTCGAAGGAAGATAGGCTTCCCATACATCACCGACCTCCTCACCATTGGGATGCAAGGTGTCGAGAATGAAATAGAGGTGGCGTATGGAACACTCGCGTGCGAACTCAAACTGTCCATACCGCTCCAACCCCTTCACCACCATGAAGGTGTTGAGGGGAACCACTCCACCCTTGTATCCATCACCCGCCTCGGAATAATCGGGATCATTCACCGGAATCGTGGGAAATGGATTTTCAGTTCCAAACAAGTTGGGGTCGGAAAGGTGTGCAATGAACCCATCGGCGCGTTCCTCGTTGGGGATCTCGGCCAAAAGGGTCCAATAGGCACCGATATGTTTTCGGTTGAGCCTCTTCTCCTTCACGTCGAGATCAAAATAACACATTTCATCGGGATCCCACATCATCGAATTGATACGGGTCTTCAACGAAAAGTAGAGCCGTTTGTACCGGAAGCTCAACTCCTTGTCGTTGAGGATATCGCCGATGGCCGAGAGGTAGAGCGCATTCACCGCAAGCTGGGCATTGAAGTCCACAGGATAGTACATCGATTCCCTGGGAATATTGCCCAACATGCATGCGGCCGCGGGAACCGAATACAACCCATTCTCCCTAAGGAAATTCTCCTTCAGCCAATCGAAGTGACGCTCCAATACCGGAACCACCTCTTTCAACCGCTTCTTGTTGCCGACCTTATGGTAGAAGGCATGCTCGACATACGCGAATATGGGCGGACACACCCCCTCGGGGTTTTCCTTGGAGAATAAAGGACTTCCATCCTCAATGGAATATTCACTCCGTATCGCACCGGAAGATTCCTGTTTTCCATAAAAATAATCCATCATGGGAAATGGAGAATAATTCTGGTTGCTGTACACAAGAAACAATGCTGCCATGCAAGTATGGAGTTGATTGAATGTCTTCTGACCGGGATACGACAAATAATTACCGGAGAATCCATTCTCCTTCGTTCCCTGTGTCCAATATTCGTCTATCCAAACCCAGGTCCTGTCATACATGTCGACAAAATCCTGGTCGTAAAAGTGTACCGACGGTACTATATCCTTGATCAACACCAACTCCTCATTCACTCGTTCGAAAAACTACAAAAACACGCACTGTAAACAATACAACGACATGACGCATTAGTCAAACATCGCCTACATTTTTCTCAGAATTTTCAATCCACCGGGAAACAGCTTCACCCGTATTCTCCTGCAACCCCGTGAAACCGCCTCTCCATCGGTATGGCACACCAGCGAATCTTCATCGGCTTCGATGGTGACCTCCCTGGACCTGAACATCGAAAAACGGTCCGTTTCCAACTGGCTTCCAGAAAAGAACTTCAGGGCATAACGGAGTATTTCATGGCCTGCGATCGGCCTATTGGCATAGACCACATCAAGCATACCGTCATCCAATTCCGCCTTCGGCCCCATGATGAACGTGGAACCCATCCTCCTGCCGTTGCATAACGAAATCTGTTGGGTATCGCAGGTGAACGACTCTTCTTCACTCGTGATGGCAACCTTCACCGGGGCAGGATAATCAAACATGATCTTGATGAATCCCAACACATAGCTCAGCATCCCGCCAACCCTCTTGAACTCGGATGCAACGTAATTCACCAACGGCTCGAATCCGATTCCCACACCATTGATGAAACAACGGCTCTCTTGCTCGAATCGTCCACCCCACAATTCACCGTAATCGATCCTGTCGACAGTTCCGGAGGCGACCACACCGCAAGCCTCCACCACATCCTTGGGAATGTTGGCGAAAAAGGCGAAATCGTTCCCCCTTCCAACCGGAATCAAACCCACATTCGGCCAATCCTCTTCGGCAAGTCCCAGCTCCCGGGAGGCCTTCACCACTCCATCCACCACTTCGTTCATTGTCCCATCCCCACCAGCGGCCACAATGGTACGATACCCTTTGGCGACCGCTTCCTTGGCCAATGGAATGGCTTCCAACCGATGGGTGGTGGAATGGATGTCTATGGGGACAGACAACTCGGCAAATGCCGCTTCTATCACGGAACGCTGCTTCGCTGCCCTACCCTTTGCGGCATGTGGGTTCAATATGATGCAGATCTCAGGTCGTGTTGCACTTCGGGGCATGTGGCGATCCTTGGTTCGAGTTTGACAATTTCAAGAGCGTATCATACCCTATTTACATACGGTTTTCAATCCAATATAGTGCTTTGCATGAATGGAAATAGACCGTTTCTCCCCCTCTCGAGAAACGATATGGAGCAGAATGGCTGGGATACCGTCGATATCGTGTTCGTCACAGGCGATGCATATGTGGACCACCCGTCGTTCGGAATGGCACTTCTCGGCCGTCTTATGGAGGCGAACGGGTATAGGGTGGGGATCATCTCCCAACCGTCATGGAACGACGAAAAGGCCTTTCTTGAATTCGGCATACCCCGCTTGTGTTGCATGATATCATCGGGAAACATCGATTCGATGGTGAGCAGATATACCGCGAACAACAAGATTCGCAATGACGACCCCTATACCCCAGGCGGCAAAGGTGGGAAACGACCAGATCGTGCCACGATCACCTACAGCATGCGTGCTCGCCAAGCCTTCGGAAAGGGAACCCCCATCATCATTGGAGGTTTGGAGGCATCTCTCAGACGACTGGCGCATTATGACTTCTGGAGCGACAGGGTCCGCAGAAGCATCCTTCTCGACGCAAAAGCCGATCTGCTTGTCTATGGGATGGGAGAGCTCCAAACCCTAACGATCCTCGAAAGATTGAGCTTGGGAGAATCCATTTCCAAGATGTGGGATATCCCGGGAACCGTGGTGAACCTATCCAAAGAGGATGCGAAGGACCGTTTGTCAGCCACCTTTTCGATCGAACTGCCATCATACGAAACTGTTTCCGAACGGGACAAGCGGAGCAACTCTCCCACCGATACGGCCAAACATGCCTACGCCGAAGCCTTCCAACAACAGCTGCTCCACGAAAACCCCTTCGATCCCACCATCCTCATACAACCAAGCGGAGACCGGATGATCCTGGTCAACCCACCGATGCGACCACTGACACGGGAGGAATTCGATGGGGTTCAGCTGTTGCCCTATACCAGAAAGGCACACCCACGATACGACAGGGAAGGAGGAATCCCTGCTCTGAACGAGGTGCAATTCAGCATCACAAGCAATCGTGGATGCTTCGGTTCATGTACGTTTTGTGCGATCACCAGCCACCAAGGGAGGATGATCACCAATCGTTCGATAGCCTCATTGGAACAAGAGACCAAAGAACTCGTAGGACTTGATGGTTTCAAGGGCTACATTCATGATGTGGGAGGACCGACAGCAAATTTTCAAGACCTCGCATGCGACCGTCAGGAAAACTCGGGTCCATGTCGAAACAAATTATGTCTCCATCCCGAACCATGTGTGAATCTCAAGGACTCCCATCCCGCATACATCAAGCGGCTTGAGGCAGTGGAAAAGGTTCCCGGAGTGAAGAAGGTCTTCATCAGAAGTGGAATACGGTACGACTACCTTCTCGCGACAGGATCCAAGGAGTCCAGGGACACGTTCATGGACCGGCTTGTGAAGCATCATGTGAGTGGACAGTTGAGGATCGCTCCCGAACATATGGATCCAGAAGCCCTCGATGCAATGGGCAAACCGAAGGTCGAGTGGTACGAGAGGTTTGTCGGGATGTTCGATGCAGCCTCCAAAAGAATTGGCAGGAAACAATACTGCATACCCTATTTCATCGCGGCACATCCGGGAACCACACTGGAGGCTGCCGTCGATTTGGCGATGTACCTGCACAAGAGTCGCTTCATCCCCGAACAAGTGCAGGAATTCTATCCTACTCCAGGAACAGTGGCCACCTGCATGTATTTCACCGGGCTTGATCCTCGACCGGGAAAGGCCTTCGTTCCAGTCCATGTCCCCAAGGGAAGGGAACGCCATCTGCAACGGGCATTGCTACAGTACCACAAGAGTGAAAACCGCAAATTGGTTCGCGAAGCCCTGGAATCGACCGGGAGAAAGGATCTCATTCCGATACTTCTTGGACCCACTCGCTTGCCACAACACCACAAACGTGGTAAAGCTCGATCATGATCTCAGCACCTCCCCACTTGGCAGTGGAAACCAAAAAGGAATTTTTATCCAAATTGTTGCTTCTCGCCTTCCCCATCATGTTGCAGAACCTGTTGGTCTCCTCGGTATCCTTCATCGACACCGTGATGATCGGAATGGTGGGAGAGGAAGCGATAGCAGCTGTAGGACTGGCGAACCAGATGTTCTTCCTCATCACCCTCTTCTTTTTTGGCGTCAGCAGTGGTGGAGCGATCTTCGTAGCACAGTATTGGGGTGCCCAGGATCGCCCGGCTATGCACAAGGTGATGGGAATAGCGCTGCTGTTGAGCATCTCTGGAGCACTTGTCAGCACCATCGTCTCCATAGTGATTCCCAATACGATCATGGGAATCTTCACCGAGGACATCGCGGTGGTCTCCAGAGGAAAAGAATACCTGGTGGTGGTGGCGGTAAGTTACCTTTTCACCGCAGTGGTGATGGTCTATTCCTCGTCACTGAGAAGCACCGGTGATGCAAAGACTCCACTGTATACATCCATTCTCTCCATGAGTCTCAACGTCGTGCTGAACTATCTTCTCATTCTAGGAAAATTCGGATTCCCGCGGCTTGAGGTAAAGGGAGCAGCCTTGGCGACAGTCATATCCCGGGGAATCGAGATGGTGTTGTTGTTGGCCATCGTCTATGGCAAGAAGAGGGCTGTGGCGGCACCTTTGCACCGCTTGGTGGGTTTCGATGGGACGATGGTGAAGAAATACTTCATCACGTGTCTTCCCGTGATACTCAATGAAATGTTCTGGTCACTTGGAATGACCACCTACAAGATCGCCTTTTCCCGTATGGGAATGGAGGTGATCGCTTCGGTGAATGTGAGCGAAGCCATCCAAAACCTCTTCTTTGTGGTGCTCATGGGAATCAGCAATTCAAGTGCGATCATGATCGGCAACAGGATCGGAGAGAATCGAATCGATATGGCGACACTTTACGCAACCAGACTGTTGAGGATAGGACTGTTCACAGGGGCTCTTCTGGGAGGAGCATTGGCCTTCTTGTCACCATGGCTTCCCATTCCATTCAACCTCAGCCCCACCGTCGGTCTCATGACCACCAGATCACTACTTACCTTGGGGCTGCTCATTCCCATCAAGGCCTACAACATGGTGTTGGTGGTGGGAGTATTGAGGTCGGGAGGCGACACCCGTTTCTCCATGTTCGCCGAGCTCGCTGGGGTATGGTTGATTGGAGTTCCGTGCGCCTTCATCGGAGCATTGGTGCTCCATATGCCGATCCACTACCTTTATCTCTTTGTGGGATTGGAGGAAGCCTTCAAATTCGTGGTTGGGATGATCCGTGTGAAGAGTGGAAAGTGGATCAACCGACTTACCGATGACGAACCCCCGCTGTTGCGACAGAGTCCGGCTTGACCGCTTCATCGGCCCCTCGTATATTCTAAGCAATAGGGGGCCAGATATGGGAACCACGGTACTTACAAATGCCACAGTGATAACCGGTTCCGCGAAGCTTCCCAGCTGCGGTCTGTTCATGGACGCCGATGGGAATATCGGGGACATCTTCAATATGAAACGCTTCGCACAGAAGCAATTCCCGAAAGGGACCGAAGTGATCGATGTGAAGGGGGCGTATGTTGCACCGGGCTTCATCGACACCCATATCCATGGAATAGGTGGATTCGGAACCGAAGACGCCACTGTGGATTCCATCCTGGGCATGTCGAAACGTCTTGCCGATTTTGGAGTCACCGGATTCTTCCCCACCGTCTATACCGATACCGAAGAGAGGATGATCGCATCCACCGAAGCGATTGTGGAGGCGATCGGAGAGGAAGAGGGAGCCGAAATACTCGGCATCCATCTGGAGGGACCGTTCATCTCTCCGGAACGTCTTGGTGCACAGAATCCCGCTGGAGTGAAGGCGGTGGACTTGCCACTCTTCCATCGTTTGGTGGCAGCGGGAAAAGGCCATGTCACTTGTATGACAGTAGCCCCAGAACTAAAAGGGATGAGAGAATTGGCCCTTACAGCAATTAAAGAGGGCATCGTTTTGCTGGCAGGACACACCAACGCCACCTATGAGAACATCATAGAGGGAATGCAGGTCGGAATCCTACACTCAACCCACTTCTTCAATGCGATGAGCCGTTTGCACCAACGGAACCCAGGTACGGTGGGGGCGATCCTCATAGAACAGGACATGCAATGTGAAGTGATTGCCGATGGCGTGCACGTCCATCGCGATCTTGTGAAACTCCTGCTGAAGGACAAGCAGGTGAGAAACGTGGTGCTCGTCACCGATTCCTTGAAACCCACCAAGCAGGAAACGACACCCCTGCTTGCAAATGAAGAACCGGTGCTGCTGGGACCCGACGGAGCGTTCCACAAAGTGACCGACGACACCATCATGGGTTCCGCACTCACGATGCTTGAGGGAGTGCGGAATCTCGTATCTTGGGAGGTACCCGTCGAGTCGGCGATTCAGATGGCCACATCCAATCCGGCCAGGATTTATGATCTTTCAATGATGGGTCGTCTCATCCCGGGATATCTTGCCAATATCGTCGTGTTCGATGAGGACTTCGATGTGAAGGGACTCTTCATTCGGGGAAAACAGATCAGAAACAATTTCAACCATAGCCAACCGAATCCAGGAGGAACCGCATGAGTGCATCCCGAAACACTTCCAACAAGGCCTTGGAGGGTCTTCGTCCAGAACGTCTTTGGAATTATTTTCTCGACATCTCGAACATACCCAGGGAGTCGGGTAATGAAGAGGGGGTTCGCCAGTACCTCATCTCATTCGCAGAACAACATGGATTTGAACATCATGTGGATACTTCAGGAAATGTGATATTGAAGGCTCCGGCAACCAAAGGCATGGAACAGGTCCCTCCACTTGCTCTGCAAGGACACATGGATATGGTATGTGTGAAGGACGAAGACGTACACCACGATTTCGCCAAAGATCCCATCACTTTGGTGCGTGAGGGAGACTGGCTCTCAGCCGATGGAACCACCTTGGGAGCCGACAATGGGATCGCCATCGCACTTATCCTCGACCTCTTCACCGATGAAAAGGCACAACACGGTCCGCTGGAAGCGATCTTCACCGTATCCGAGGAGACCGGACTCGAAGGAGCTTTCGGACTCGACCCCTCTCTTGTCCAGAGCAGGAAGATGCTCAACTTGGACAGCGAGGAGGAGGGAGTCTTCTACATCGGATGTGCCGGTGGTGTGGAAGTGAGGGGAACCGTCCCTTTTAAAACAGAACTTGTCGATGAGAACGAGACTTCGTTCACTTTGACCGTGGACGGTTTGAAAGGAGGTCACAGCGGAGGAGAAATCCACACACAACGTGCCAATGCGATACAGGTCATGGCCCGTATCCTACGCAAGATCGCCGATCGGACGGACTTGCGTCTTGCAAGAATTTCAGGAGGAACCAAACGTAATGTGATTCCCAGTGTGTGCAAAGCTTCGATCACGGTTCCCAAAGCGGCGGTCGATGGGATTGGCGAGCTGGTCGAAACCATTCACAAGGAAATCAAGAAGGAGTATGCCCAGTCCGATCCCGATCTGAAGGTTACCCTTTCGCAGCCCGAAACCTCTGTTCATGAGGCGCCTTCGGTCAACACCTCCCTCGCAATGGTGAATGCACTCTTCCTCGCTCCCCATGGAGTGGAGAGAATGAGCATGACGATAGAGGGAATCGTCGAAACCTCCAGCAATCTTGCGGTGATCGACACCATCGGCAAGACCTTCACTTTGATCACAAGCCATCGTTCCTCTCTGATGTCGGGAAGGGATATGGTTGCCAAGAGGGCTGTATTGGCCTTCGAAACCGCTGGAGCGAAGTGCACTTTGGAGAATCCCTATCCAGCATGGACACCGGATCCCTCTTCCGCATTGGCCAAGTTTTGTGCCGAAGCCTGGGAAAAGGAGATGGGAGAAAAAGCCGAAGTCACCGCGATTCATGCGGGACTCGAGTGCGGCATCATCAACTCTCTGGTGGAGGGTATGGATTCTGTATCACTTGGTCCAAACCTGCACGATGTCCATTCCACCAAGGAGAGGGTAAGCATTTCATCCACCGCAAGGATAGCGAATTTCCTACGACGATTGTGCCCCACCATTCGGTAAAGGCAACTGGGCCGGACCGCTTGTTGACAAGATCCGGCCCGCAAGCAATCATTTCCAGTCCTTGACACTCTTCGCAAGAGCTTTTGCGGTCTCAATGATCTTGTTCTTGTCCGCTTCCGATGCAGATCCTTGATACTCCACCACTCCAAGGCAATCCCATTTCAGCGATTCCACAAAGGGATCGAATTGCTTCTGGGCTCCACCTGACCAGCCGAAGGATCCGTACCGCATGACCTTCCTATTATTCACATGGCTACGATCGAGGATATCCAGGATGTGGTACATGGGAGGGAACATCCGGTATTCATAGGTCGGCATGCCGATCACCAATCCACTGGACCTCCAGGCCGAAGCGAGCACATGGGAGGCATGCTCGGCCGGAACTTCATGCAGGTGCACCTTCACACCCTCCTCTTCGATCGCCTGTTTGATCACGGGAACCATCGCAGCGGTGTTGCCATACATGCTGCTCCATACGAACGTGATCTCAGGCTCCGCGGGTCCGTTCATATAACCGGCGAGACGACCATAGAGTCCTATGACTTTGGCAGGATCCTTGCGCCACACGATACCATGGCTGGGTGCAACCATCTTGATATCCAACGGGGAGAGTTTCTGGATCCCCCGGGTTACGAATTGACTGAACGATGAGACGATGTTGGCGTAATACCGCTCCGTTTCGGGAATGAGCAAATCCCATTCTTCCTTCGTCAATTCGTCATCGAAACAATGGTCATACTGTCCGAACGAGCCGAAGGCATCGCATGAAAAAAGGATACCGTCTTCAGGGACATAGGTCATCATCGTTTCAGGCCAGTGGATATTGGGAGTCTCCTCGAACACCAGAGTCTTGCCTCCGAGATCGATCTTGTCACCGGATGCGACCGCCTGTACATTCTCCTCCACCTTATAAAAGGCCTTCACCAATGGAACCGCCTTCTTGGTGCAGAGGATCTTCATATGCGGATTCTTCCTGCACAACTGCCCCAAAGAGCCTGTATGGTCGGGTTCCATATGGTTGAGCACAAGGTAATCGATATCCTTGAACGAGAGATGGAGGCTCTCCAATTGATGTTCCACTTCATCGACAGCACCTTCCCAGTCCTTCACCAGATCGATGAACGCAGTCGCTTTGGTTCCCTGGACCACATAGGAGTTCAGCAATACTCCATGCTCTATCGGCCAAATGCCTTCGAATAGATCCCTACTCCCTATACGTGCATATACCCGATGCACACCTGTTGCCAATCGATTGGGTTTCATATGTCCTCCTACATTACGATACATTCAATTTATAGCACAAATTATGATGACTTGGTAGATTTCACAAGGAGGATGCCCTGATTCTCAACTCGGAGAGTCGCTTTTGACGTTCACGCCATGAGGGCATGTGGCGTTCCAAGAGACGTTTGAATTCCACTCCATGGTTGAAATGCAACAGATGTGCCGTCTCATGCAGTGCCAGGTAATCGACCAATTCCAACGGCAATACCAGCGACCTCAGGGCGAATCGCAACTCACCTGAATGGGAACAACTTCCCCATCGCTTGGGAAACGGAGCGATATCGACAAGTACGGAAGCATGGAATCCCAATTCGGCGATCCACGCGGACACCAACCGTTCGTAGAGTGCGGTTCCCTCTTTCCTGTACCACATTTCGATCGCCCGTTTCACTGCCATTTCCTTTGCATTCGCGGGAGCGGAAACCATCAAGGTACTTCCTTCTCTTGTACAGGTGGTTCTTTTCACCTGCTTGTGGGAGAGCTCCAACTTAAGTTGTTCTCCAAGGAAAAGGAACACATCCCCCGTTTGGAAGGTATGGATTGGCAACCGCTTGGGCAATTTGTCCACGAATTCAAGCTTCTCTTCAATCCATCCGATGTGATCCTCCACAAATTTGCGGATACGCTTGGATGCGGTACGGGAAGGAACGGATACGACGACTTGCGCTTCATCGGTGATCTTGAGCTGCATTCGTCGCCTGCGGTTGCTCCGTACCACCAAATACTGTACTTTGCCTGAGGTTTCCACTACACTGTCTCCCATGAAATTATCCCTTCAGCAGCCAATTCAGTATACACGAAACCTGCCATTGCAAGTAGGTTCCTGCAGTGAAGCCTTCGATCGATTGCACGCTCTCCTGAAGGAATTCCCCCTAGGTGCCGAGGCCTGTATCGTGTGTGAAGCGATCATGACCGACGACCTGTGCCGAATAGAATACATCCAGAGCGTATACACGGAACCGGAGGAAAAGGATGTCCGAATCCTTTCAATTCCTGCGGGGACATACCTTTTTGAACAGCTGCGATTTCCCCCATCCAACGGAGCCGGGCTGATCCCGTTGCTCAATCGCTTCGCAACATCTTCCCTCAATTCAATCGATCATAGACAGCAACTCTTCGTCAGACTCTATAAAGAAGGTCCCTTTGCCATCGTGGTCCAAATCCTTGCCCCCCTCACCCATACCATAGGGGAATGAGGAATGGTGCGACCAGGGTCATCACCACACCATGGGCGATCGAAAGGGGTACCACTGTAGCGCCCAAACTCTTCTTCAGCAAGGGCAATGTGACATCCATGCTCGTCGCTCCAGCAATACTGATTGCCGAAAAGGATGATTTGGACAGGGTCGCCAACAACGGGATGAGGATGAAGGCCACCGATTCCCTGAACAGGTTGCTGAGGAAGGAGACCGCGCCCAACTTCGGGTCTCCCAATCCGCTGATGAGGACACCCGAAAGAGAGTACCAACCGAACCCGGAAACCAGTGTCATCGATTGTCGTAGGGAATACTCTGTGACCAAAGGAATGGCCAACGCTCCAAGATAGGTCCCCACTATGGTGGAAAGCGGTAGCAGAAACATGATTGGAGACTTCACAAGAGGAAGGAGATTGATCTCATGTTGCACCATCTGCATACCCACGATACACAATAGGACATAGAGGACATAGGTGATCATCGAGCCTTCGAACCAAAAAAAGAGATTGGTGGTCAGTGAAACAATGATTCCCGCCGCCACAATACCAATCATCAGCAGTGGAGTCTTCAATCGATCCCAAGTGATCCTCTGCCGCATATGCTCGGATGCACTTACTCTACGGGAAAGGAGGAAACCGAGGACCGAAGCCGATATGATACACCCGATGGTGACCAGAACGGTTGAGACCAATGCGTCGAATCCCATCACCATGATCTGTTGTTCGATGTTCTCGATACCGGCGGTGTTCACACCCATGAGGAACAACAGGGCATAAAGAATGAAATCCATCCCGAAAGCGGTTGCCTTGTGGAAGCGGCCTTTCCCGATAAGCTTGGCGAACACAGCTCCCAGAGCGAGACTGATGAACAATTGGGTGAGATACCATACCGTCTGCATACCGTTAAGGTAGCCCAAAACTACTCTGTTGCTCAAGGAGACGAATCGGGCTATATTTGTACAGACTTGGAGGAATACGGTGACCATAGAGAGAATCAGCGATACCATGCAACGCATCACATGTGCCGACGGAAAGGAGATCACCCTTATCGGCACGGCGCATGTATCACAGGACAGTGTTGACGAAGTTGCACGGACAATCGATGAAATCGGTCCCGACAGGATATGCGTCGAACTCGATTCGGGCCGATACAAATCCAAGACCGAACCCCAAGGATGGGAAAGCCTCGATATTAAGACGATACTCAAGGAGAATAGGGGTTTCCTGATGCTTGCGAACATGGCCCTCTCCTCCTACCAGAAGAAACTGGGCGAGCAGATGGGAGTGTCTCCCGGTGACGAAATCATGCGGGCCGCACAATTGGCCACAGAAAGAAACATACCCCTCTCCTTCTGCGACAGGGAAATCCAGGTGACATTCAAGAGGGCCTGGCGACTCTCAAACCTTTGGAACAAACTCAAGCTCATCTCTTCCCTATTGAACGCAGTCTTCTCCAAAGAGGAGATCAGCAACGAAGAGATCGAACGGTTGAAGGAGACGAATGTACTGCAGTCGATGCTCGACGAGATGGCAAAGGAATTACCTACGGTGAAAAAGGTTCTGATCGATGAGAGGGACCAATATCTCGCATCCAAGATCTACACCGCCAAAGGATCGAAAATTGTCGCTGTCGTAGGAGCTGGACATGCCCCGGGGCTTGTCGCACATATGGAAAGATTGGATCGAAACGAAGTCTCTTCAAATGTGGAACCGATCACCACCGTCCCTGCGGCATCCAAGGCTGGGAAAATCTTTTCCTGGGCGATCGTGGCCGCATTGCTCGGTATCATTGTATTGGGCTTTGTACGATCGGGATGGGACCAGGGACTGGAAATGTTCCTCTACTGGTTCGGGCTGAACGCATCGCTCACCGGTCTTGCGGCCGTATTGTCTTTGGCACACCCGGTAACCATCATAGTATCCATGGCTGCCGCACCTGTGACCGCCTTGAGTCCAACACTCGGAGTGGGGATGGTTGCGGGAATACTGGAAGCTACGATGCGGAAACCCAGAGTAATGGATTTTGAACATGTGTCGGAAGACATCATGCGCTTCAAAGGATGGTTCTCCAATCGGATCATCCATGCCTTGTTCATTTTCATGAGCACCAGCATATTCGCCTCGATCGGAACCTTCATTGCCTTCCCTTTGTTGATCAGCAAGCTTGGATGACATTGGTAAGGAAGGCTTACAAATTGGCGAGACATCGTTCTAAAATGATGGAAAACCCTCCGGAAAAGAGTGCAACTGCAGGTTTTGTTTGTTAGGAGTCCTTACCAATCGGTTTCGACATCTTCACCACGAGAGAGATGGCTTCATCGATACGGTTGCACCGATAGATGGATGCCTGTTGTTCCAAAGGCATGGAATGGGGAGCCAGGATCCTCGTGAATCCCATATCCACCGCACCCTTCACACGCTTGTCTCCGAATCCCACGGGACGAACCTCGCCAGCCAAGCTCAGCTCTCCGATAGAAACCAAATTTGATGGGAGCGGTCTACCTGTGGCAGCCGAATACAGGGCCATCGCCAACGGTAGCTCGATGGAGACTTCACTCAGCTTGATGCCTCCCGCCACATTCACATAGATATCCTTGTCGGAAAGCTGAAGGTTCGCATGACGTTCCAACACCGCCCCCACACGAGTGACCCGTGCAGTATCGATCCGCTCCGAATAGACCCTCGTGTAGCCTCCCTTGGCAGGTACGGTAAGAGCTTGGATCTCAACGAGAAAGGTCCTCGTCCCCTCCAAGACCGCGGTGAATGCGATGCCGGCGGGCAAATCACCCGATTTGCGTTCGCTGATAAAGAATCCTGCGGGGTCCTGCACCGCCACAAGGCCCTTCTCCGTCATGAGAAAGATACCTATCTCATCGACGGAGCCGAATCTATTCTTCACTGCCCTGATGATACGGACGCCGGAACCGGCCAACTCAAAATAGAGAACCGTATCCACGATATGTTCTATCGCCTTGGGGCCGGCAATCTGTCCCTCTTTGGTGATGTGACCGATAAAGAATAGCGATGAACCCTCTCGCTTGGCAGCGTCCACCAGCTCCATACTGCACATTCGCATCTGGTTCACGCTTCCAGGGGCTGAAGGCAATTCACTGCTCACCAACGTCTGCAGGGAATCGACCACCACGACATCGAATCGTGTGGTACGGAGCAATTCCAGCAACGGTTCCAATCTGGTGTCGTTGTAGAGTGTCACCGAATCCAAGGGAATTCCGATCCGTTGGGCTCTGGTCTTCACCTGACCGGGAGACTCCTCTCCCGATACGTACAACACCTCCCTGTCTGTGATGGATCCCAGTAGCTGCAGCATCAGAGTAGACTTCCCGATACCCGGTTCACCACCAAGCAGCACAGTTCCACCGCGCATGATTCCACCACCCAACACGCGATCGAACTCAGAAATACCAGAAGAATAGCGAAAATCGGAATCCACAACAATTTCTTTTAATGAAACAGGTTGTATTTTATTAGCATCGCTTACTAATTGAGTTTTCCCCGATTTTCCCTTCTTTTTCACCACCTCTTCCACAAAGGAGTTCCATGACCCACAATCGGGACATCGGCCGAGCCATTTTGTCTCGGCCCGGCCACATTGCGAACATACGTATCTGGTGGTGATCTCTTTCATGTTATCCTAGAAATCCAAGAGTTCCACATCGAACACAAGATATGAATTCGGAGGAATGACCCCAGGATACCCTTGTTTTCCATACCCGAGTTCAGGCGGTATGATGAGTGTACGCTTCTCACCTTTGGTCATGGTCACAAGCGCTTCGTTCCAACCTTCGATCACCTGCCCGATGGCAAACTTCGCAGGTTCTCCCCTTCTCACCGAACTATCGAAGACCCGTCCATCGAGTAGCGTACCGGTATAGTGCACGGTCACCATGGTACCCATCTTCGGAGAGTCTTTGCCATCACCCTTTTTGGTCACGACATACCTAAGCCCACTTGGGGTAACGCTCGCATCCGGCCATCTGTTGCGCAACTCTTTGTCCAACTCATTCTGCAGCTTTTCCAACCTCTTCTTTTCCACATTCTGGGCAGTCACCACAGCTTCCGAGAAGCTCTCTTTCGTAACAGTGAACCCTTTGGCATCTTCACCAACACGAATGATTTCGACCGACTTCATCACATCACCCTGTTCGATCGAATTGACCACATCCATGCCATCCACAACGGTACCGAACACGCTGTGTTTCCCATCCAACCATGGAGTGGGGACATGGGTAATGAAGAATTGGCTGCCATTGGTTCCGGGTCCGGCGTTGGCCATCGAGAGTATTCCAGGCCCACTATGTTTCAGGTCATTGGAGAATTCATCCGGGAATGTATACCCGGGACCTCCGGTTCCCGTTCCTTGTGGACAACCGGTTTGGATCATGAATTCGTCAATCACCCTGTGAAACTTCAATCCATCATAGTAGGGTTGGCCCGGATTGGCGAGATTCAGCACCCCTTCTGCCAATCCTACGAAGTTCGAGACCGTCATGGGAGCCTTGTGGTAATGCAGTGACAATGTAATGTCGCCACGGCTTGTATTGATTTTTGCGTACAATCCTTCCTGTAATGCTTTCGACATGCTATTTCCTTATATTAAATATATTTATAATTCGATCAACTCTTCATTTTGTGCGAGTAAACGATACAGTCTGTCCAAATCGTCCATAGAATGGTAGTAGATCTCAAGTTTCCCTTTTTTCAGGGTACCCTTGAGCTGCACCTTGCTTCCCACTGCCTCAAGGAACTTCTGCTCGAGTACCATGAGGTCGATGGGCTTCTCCTTCTTCATCCTATCTGCCTTGGAATGGGCCGCACGCTTCCCCTTGTTCAGATCCCCAGCGACCTTCTCGGCTTCACGGACCGAGATGTCCTTTCCAAGGATCGTTTGGTAAAGATACTCTTGATCCGCCGGATTGACAACCGACAGCAAGGCTCTTGCATGACCTGCGGTAAAGCCTCCCTCCAACAATGATTCCTGCATATGGTGGGGCAGCTGCAATAGTCTGAGACTATTGGCGATGGTGGAACGTTTCTTCCCCACCCTTTCCGCCAACTCTTCCTGACGTATTCCTGCCTGCTCCAATAGATATAGATAAGCCTTCGCCTCTTCAATCGGATTGAGATTCTCCCGCTGGATATTTTCAATCAAGGAGACTTCAAGTCTCTGCATATCACTGAACTTCTTCACTATTACGGGAATCTTCTCCAAGCCGACAGCAAGGGCGGCACGGTACCGACGCTCACCGGCAATGATCGCGTAATCGTCATCACTGATCTTTTCCACCAAAAGGGGTTGCAAGATTCCTTGTGTTTGGATTGATTCAGCCAATTCGTCAAGTGTATCGGGATCGAATTGCTTCCTCGGTTGATGTGGATTGGGGTGAATTTTATTGATCTCCAACAACATCAATTTACCACCATCGACTTCAATCGATTCATCACCAAGGGAAGATTTGAACACATCTTCAAAGGAATAATCATCCATCAGTGAACTGATGCCTTTCCCCAATCTATGTTTTTTATTGCCTACATTAGACACGGGCCATCACCTCCTCAGCCAATCCGGCATAACCCAAGGCACCCGAACAGGTACCATCATACAGATTGATAGGAAGTCCATGGGAAGGAGCTTCGGACAATCGTACGTTTCTTGGTATTTTTGTAGCGAATACCTTTTCGGAAAAATATGAGGTGACATCATCGACCACATCATTCGCAAGACGGGTTCTTGTGGTGAACATGGTGAATACAATTCCGAGAATTTCCAGATGTGGATTCAATTGTCTCTTCACATTCCCGATGGTTCGCATGAGCAAATTCAATCCCTCCATCGCGAAATATTCACATTGGAGGGGAATCACCACATACTCGGCCCAGCACATCGCATTGATGGTCACCAACCCCAGGGAAGGGGGACAATCGACCAGAATATAATCCCACTCTTCCTCGATAGTGGCCAATGCGTTCTTCAAGAAGAATTCCCTTGCCAATTCATTCACAAGCTCCACACTCAATCCAGCGAGATCTATTCCACCGGATATTGCATATAGATTGGGCACAGGAGTTTCCTGATACGCTTCCTTTGGCGTACACTTGCCCACTATCACATCATAACTGCCAAGATGCCTTGGATCAGCGGAAACCGCGCTCGACAAATTCCCTTGCGAGTCGAGATCGATCAACAACACCCTATTGTCTTTCTCGGCAAGATATGCCCCCAAATTTACGGCGGTAGTAGTCTTTCCCACTCCACCTTTTTGATTTGAAAAGATGATTTTTTTTGCTGCCATAATTTCACTATACAGAAAGGTATCCAATCTGTCATCAACTTCTTTGGGTATTGACCATCAATTCACGCTCTAGTATCTTACATAAAGAATTACCGAGGAGGACAATCGCATGATTGATAAAGTAAAAGCTGCAATCGAGAACATCAGACCCGACTTGCAGAACGATGGTGGCGATATAGAGTTTGTAAGCATGGAAGGCAATGATGTCACAGTACGTCTTGTCGGTTCATGTGCAGGATGCCCCATGTCACAGATGACGTTGAAGAACGGCGTTGAAAGATATATCCGTAGTGTTGTTGACCCCAACATCAATATTCTTTCCGAAAACTAATACACTGTTTCACGTGAAACAGCAGTAGTTTCTGTTCATGTGATTTTCACTTGTTTCACGTGAAACACAGCACAGCCACCCAAAAGGGTGGCTGTTGTTGTGTTGGAAGGGTAGGGTTACTCTTCGGTCGGATTTTCAATCTCCTCGACCTCCCCTGAAAGGGCTTCCTCTATCTCCTCTTCTTCCTTCTCGGCATCGGTCTTGGCAATGGCGACAATCGTATCCCCTTCCTTCAACCTTGCCACGGTCACTCCCGATGCGTACGCCTTCTGTATGGAAATGGTAGCAACAGGAATACGGATCGACTGGCCCATCGAAGTGATGCAGACGACATCGTCATCATCGTTCACTGCGAGTGTGCCAACAATGAATCCGGTTTTGTCCCTGAAGGTGTAGATCTTCTGTCCCATGGTACCGCGTCGATGGATCCTGAATTCATCGAAATGGATCTGTTTCCCTTGACCCTTCTCGGTGATCATCAAAATCCTACGGTCATCGGACACCTTGAGCAAGCCTGCAACTTCATCGTCTTCAATCAGGTTGATACCTCTCACGCCCCTGGAGGCCCTTCCCATCGCCCTCACATCGCTGTCGGCAAAGCGGAGGCCCTTGCCCTTCCTGGTGATGATCATGCAATCGTCGCCTTCAGACACCAACTCGCAATTCACCAGTACATCGTCCTCATCAAGGATTATTGCAATGATTCCTCTGGTCTTGGCATTTCTGAATAGGGATAAGTTCACCTTCTTGGCAACTCCATTTCTTGTTACCATAAGTAAATATAGACTCTCATCAAAATCCTTGAAGTTGATTATGGAAGTAATTTCCTCACCTTCTTCAAACGGGAAGTTTCGTTTTATACTCTCACCCTTGGAAGTCTTCGACCCGACAGGCAACTGGTGTACCTTGATCCAATACGCCTTCCCATGGTTGGTGACCACCATCACGTGCTCGTGGGTGGAAGCCACGAAGAGATGCTCGATGAAATCCTCATCCCTCAAGGTGACTCCCCTGACTCCTCTTCCTCCACGGCCCTGGCTCTTATACTCCTCCACGGGAACACGCTTCACAAACCCACGGTTGGAAATCACCACAACCACATCTTCTTCCTTGATGAAATCCTCAAGAATCATCCCACCCAGCTCTTCATTGGTGATTTCGGTCCTTCTTCTATCACCATACTTGGTGGAAAGTTCCTGAATTTCGGTTTTCACCACCTGTCGTATCTTATCGATGCTAGACAACAAATCTTTATAGTATATAATTTTGTTATTCAATTCAGCCAATTCCGACAAGATTTTTTCTGTTTCCAAATGACTCAGACGTCCCAATTTCATATCGATGATCGCCTGCGCTTGGATATCGGTCAAGCCGAAACGTCCCATCAGGTTCGCTGCAGCGATGGTGTTGTCTTCGGCCTCCTTGATGATTCTTATCACTTCATCGATATTCTCAAGTCCGATCTTGAGACCCAATAGGATATGGGCACGCTCCTCGGCCTTGCGAAGATCATATCGTGTTCTACGTTCAACCACGACTTCACGATGCTTCACAAAATGCTTGATCATATCGATCAAGCCGACCTGTATCGGTCTACCATCCACAAGTGCGAGGTTGTTCACATTGAAGTTGGTCTGCAGCGGAGTATGGAGGAACAACTGGTTCACCACCACACTGGCTACCGCACCTTTCTTCAAATCTATTACGACACGAATACCATCGCGGTCCGACTCGTCACGCACTTCAAAGATCCCAGGGATCACCGCCTTGCGCAAATCCGCTATCTTCTTCACCAGATCAGCCTTGTTCACTTGATAAGGCAATTCGGTGAAGATGATCTGGTCGCGCCCTCCGGCAGCCTCCTCAATCTCATAACGTCCCCGTATGACAATCTTCCCTCTCCCGGTGGCGAAGGCATTGACGATTCCACTGCGACCACAAATGATTCCTCCGGTGGGGAAATCGGGACCCATGATATGGTCCAAGAGTTCGTTCAACTCGATTCCCGGATTGTCGATATAGGCAGCAACGGCGGAACCGATCTCCTTCAGATTGTGTGGAGCCATATTCGTGGCCATTCCCACTGCAATACCACTGCTCCCGTTCGCCAAGAGGAAGGGGAATGCGGCAGGCAGCACCAACGGCTCCTGGAGGGAGTCGTCGTAGTTCGGACCGAAGTCGACGGTCTCCTTCTGGATGTCGTTCAACATCTCCTCACCGATGCGACTCATCTTCGCTTCGGTGTACCTCATGGCCGCGGCGGGATCACCGTCTATCGATCCGAAGTTACCTTGTGGCTGCACCACGGTATAGCGTAGTGAGAAATCCTGGGCGAGGCGCACCAAGGCGTCATACACCGAGGCATCTCCGTGCGGGTGGTACTTACCAAGCACATCTCCAACGATTCTCGCAGCCTTCTTGAAGGGAGTGTTGTATTTCAATCCCATTTCGAACATATCGTAAAGGATTCGCCTATGGACAGGTTTCAAACCATCCCTGATATCGGGCAAAGCCCTACTTACGATCACGCTCATCGCATAGTTGAGATAGGAGATCTTCATCTCCTCTTCAACATTCGTCTTTATAATTCTTCCGGTCTGTTCTTCCATACTACCTATCCCCAACTTTCCTACACATCAAGGTTCGAAACGTACTTCGCGTTCTCTTCGATGAACCGCTTTCTCGGTTCGACCTCTTCGCCCATCAGCATGGTGAATATCTGGTCGGCCTCAACCGCATCCTCAAGCGTAACCTGGGTAAGGCTTCGACTATCGGGGTTCATTGTGGTATCCCACAATTGGTCGGGGTTCATCTCACCAAGACCCTTGTATCTCTGGATGGGTATCTTGCTGATATCCCCATCCTTGGAATTCTCTTCCAGGATCCTTTTGCGGGCTTCTTCGTCATATGCGTAGAAATGCTTCTTTCCGACAGTGATCTTGTACAGTGGAGGCATGGCGAAATAGACATATCCCATTTCGATCAAAGGTCTCATGTATCTGAAGAAGAACGTCAACAACAATGTTCTGATATGGCTTCCGTCGACATCGGCATCGGCCATGATGATGATCTTGTGGTAACGAACCTTGGATGGCTCGAAATGGGTGCCGATCCCTGCCCCGAGAGAAGCGATCACCGGTTGCAGCTTGTCATTGCCCAACACCTTTTCTTCCCGGGCCTTCTCCACATTGAGCATTTTTCCCCAGAGGGGGAGGATGGCTTGTGTAGCACGGTCCCTTCCCTGCTTGGCACTGCCTCCGGCGGAATCTCCCTCAACAATGAAGATTTCACATTTGGCCGGATCCTTCTCGGAACAATCGGCCAATTTGCCCGGCAATCCCGCTCCTTCGCTGTTCTTCCTGATGCGCATCCTCGCATCCCTGGCCGCAAAGCGGGCCTTGGCTGCAAGTATCGCCTTGTCCAGTATTCCTTCGATCACCTGGGGATATTCATCGAAAAAGTCGTTGAACTTTTCATACACCATCGAGGAAACAATACCCTGCACCCTCGGATTTCCCAATTTCATCTTGGTCTGTCCTTCAAACTGGGGATCGGGTATCTTCACCGAAATGACCGCTGTCAAACCTTCCTTCAGATCGTCACCGGTAAGCGAATCGTCGAATTTCTTGACCAACTTCGACTTCTTCAGCTGCTCGTTCATCACTCTTGTGAGACCACTGCGGAAGCCGGCAAGATGGGTTCCCCCCTCCCTGGTGTTGATGTTGTTCACGAAGGTGAAGAGCACTTCGTCATACCTGTCGTTGTACTGAAGGGCAATCTCAACCTTCACATCGTCCTTTTGGGTATCGAAATAGACAGGTTCCTCATGGATCACCTTCTTGGAGGAATTGAGGTGGCTGATGAACGACTTGATTCCTCCTTCGAAGTGGAAACTCTGGTGTCGGGGCGATTCACCCCTCTCGTCGGTAATCGAAATGACGATCCCCTTGTTGAGGAAAGCCAATTCCCTAAACCGTTCCGCCAATACCCCATAACTGTACTGGTCGGTTTCCATGATGGAAGTGTCGGCCTTGAATCTGACTATCGTTCCGGTATGTTCCGACTCACCCACAACCTCAACCGGTTTGAGGGGCACTCCCTTGCGGTACTCTTGGAAAAATACCGAAGGATACCTATGCACTGTCACTTCCAGCCAGTCCGACAATGCATTCACCACCGAAACACCCACACCATGCAGGCCTCCCGAAACCTTATACGTATCGTTGTCGAATTTTCCTCCGGCATGCAGCTGGGTCAACACTACTTCCAATGAACTTATCTTTTCCACCGGATGGGGTTCGGTGGGAATTCCACGTCCATTGTCTTCGACACGGATTACATTCCCCTTCTCGATAGTGACTGAAATCGCATCGCAGTACCCGGCCATAGCTTCATCTATACTGTTGTCCACCACCTCGTACACCAAGTGATGGAGACCATCTATTCCAGTGGAACCGACGTACATTCCCGGTCGTTTCCTCACTGCCTCCAGGCCCTTGAGAACTTGGATGTTGTTCGCTGTATAGGAACGTGCTCCATCCCTTCCCAGCGCTGAATCATGATGAGCCGAAGTGTCCGTTGGCACTCCCTCGAAAACGCTGTCAACCATATTATTATGTCCTTATAAGATATAAAAATGAAATCAGGCTATATGGTACCATTTTTAAGAATCAATGTAAAGTACACAACCCCATTTTACGATACATATAATTTATTTTGATATAATTATTTATATATGTTGACCAAGGTTTTTTAGGACTCTGTTCACCCATACTTGCCAATCGGCATCCACTGATATAAGATAACTACCATGCCGCAAGAAAAGTGGAACTACAATCTATTCTGGAAAGAGGTGGTGTCGCGGATGCAATCCTCCCTCCCGGAACAGGAAAGCGTCACATGGTTGAACAGAATCTCATACGCCGGATCGGATGACCACAAGCTCATTCTGGCCGTTCCGTCGCTCTTTATACGCGACTATGTCTCAACCCAATACAAGCAGACCATCACCTCTCTTCTGCATGAGCTGACTGGAGAACCGGTAGCGGTGGAATTCACTGTGAAGAAGGTTCCGGCATCCCCGGATTCAAAGGAAGAAGAGAAGACCCAGCCCCATCGGGAGGCGATGGTGAAGTCAGCTCCAATGCCTAAAGCTCAGAAACGTCCGAAAGATCCCAACATCAACAACAGCTACCAATTCGACACCTTTGTGGTGGGTGACAACAGCGCATTCGCCTACAATGTGTGCATGGCCATCGCAAAGAACCCTGGAGTAAGCTACAACCCCTGCCTCATCTATGGAGGAGTGGGATTGGGAAAAACCCACCTTATCCAGTCGATAGGTAATTTCATCCAGGAATCAACTCCCGAACTGCAGGTGGTCTATGTGACCGCCGAGATGTTCACCAATGAATTCATCCAGTCGATAGGAGAGGAGAAGACACCCCAGTTCAGAAACAAATACCGGAAAGCCGATGTATTGCTCATCGACGATATCCATTTCCTCCAGAAGAAGGCGTCCACACAAGAGGAGATGTTCCATGTATTCAACAACCTCTTTGAAGCGAACAAGCAGCTGGTGTTCACCTGTGACCGTCCCATCAATGAGTTGCAGGATATCGCCGACCGCTTAAAAAATCGATTCACGAGGGGGATCAATGTCGACCTCCAGCCACCCGATTTCGAAACCAGACTTGCGATACTCCGTAGAAAATGTGAAGGGAAGAGTTCCTACATCTCTTCGGAAGTACTGGAATACATCGGTAAGAATGTGAACACCAATGTGAGGGATCTCGAGGCGAGCCTCACGAAACTCATCGCCTACAGCAACCTCCTGAACAAGGAGATTACGCTCGATATCGCCAGGGAACAGCTCAAGAGTACCTATTCGATGTCGAAGGACCAATCGATGTCGATAGATTCCATCATTCGTGTGGTGGCGGATTACTTCAACATATCCCCTTACGATATAAAGGGAAAGAAACGTACCAAGTCGGTTGTGTTTCCCCGTCAGATAGCCATGTACATCAGTAGGACCATAACCGATTTCTCCACCACAGAGATAGGGTATGAATTCGGAGGGAGGGACCATACTACCGTGATGCACTCTGTTCAGAGGGTGGAGGGAATGATCCAAAGCGATATTGCGGTCAGCAATTCGATCCAAAATCTCATTAGGCAGGCACAGAACTTCAAACGGGAAAAATAGCTTGGGAAAAGTTGGGCATTGTCTGGGGAAAACTTGTGGGTGGAAGTGGAAAACTTCCGTTGCTTGTGGAAACCTGTGGATGAAAAGTGGAAAAACCGACGGTTCCATCCACAAGTTGTGAAATTTTATGAAAAGAAAGGATAAAGAATTATTGTCGTTTTCCACAGTATACATGATACTATTACTACGACTACTTTCTTTAATAACAAAATAGGAGTAATCAGATGAAGTTCGCCTGCCAAAAGAATATGTTGCTCAAAGAGATCGTCCTTGCACTGGATTTCACTTCCCAGAGAAATACCCTTTCCATCGTTTCCAACGTACTACTTGAAACCCACGGAAACTCACTGGTGATCAAAGCCACCGACCAGAAGGTGGGATTCATGACTGAAATTCCGGTGGAAACCATGCAAAGTGGTTCTACCACTGTGTTTTGTGACAAATTCCTTGGCATTCTCCGTTCCCTTCCCGATGAACCCATCACTTTCGAGGAAGAGGGGGAAAAGCTTCTCATCTATACTGAAAAGAAATCGATTGATTTCGAGTTGAGAACCATTTCAGCCGACAAATATCCTGAATTGGAACGAATTCCCGAAGATTCCTTCTTCCCGGTCGGACAAAAGGATTTCTTCGGAATGATTGACCAGACCATTTTCGCAATCAGTGACGATGAAACCCGTTACTTCATGAACGGCGTGTATCTTGAACAGGAATCCGAGGGATTGGTGATGGTTGCCACGGATGGGAGGAGACTCTCCTTCATCAACAGGAAATTCGAACAAGCGATACCTTCCTTCAATCCTGTGATCATTCCGGCAAAATTCCTTACTCTGCTCAAAAAGGCGGGTACCGGTGAAGGAGAACTGTTGCTCTCGGTCAGCGAAACGATCATTTTCGCCAAATTGGGAACACAGGTGATGTATTCCACCCTGATCAAGGGACAATTCCCAAATTATCGTAGGGTGATTCCCGCAAGCCAGAGCAATCTCTGCATCATCTCGGTCAATGAGATGAACGAGGCCTTGAAGCGTGTTTCCCTCTTGGTGGAGAACAAGGCCAAGAGGATCTATCTCGATATCGAATCGGGAATTGTCACCATCAGTTCCGAAGAAAGCGATTTTGGGCAGGCCAAGGAGATCATCCATTGCGACTATTCCGGCGAAAGTTGCCGTTTGGCCATGAACTATTCCTACTTGGTAAGCCCCTTAAGGGTAATTGAAGGAGATACGTTCTCACTTGGATTCACCGAATCGAACAGGGCTGTGACCGTGAAACCCGAACCTGAAAAGGACTATTTCCATATCATCATGCCCATGCAGATCGACTGATGAGATTCCGTTCGATTGGGTTCCACAATTTTAGGAACCTGGCCGATTCCCTGGTTACCACAGACCTTCGCCATGTGGTGTTGGTCGGCAACAATGGACAGGGAAAGACCAATTTTCTCGAAGCACTGTATACCCTTTGTTACGGTTCCTCCTTCAGGGCCCAGAACGTCAAGGAGATGTGTCGGCATGGGGAACGTGAGTTTTCACTCTCGGCAGTGGTGCAGAATGATGATGGATTGAACCAGCGGATCCTCTTTCGTTTTTTCGATGGAAAACGTGATATACGCATCGATGGAAAAGAGATCAGGGACAGGCGTGAGTTGATCCAAAATATCCCCTGTATTGTGTTCAGTCATGATGATATCGAATTCGTACGGGGTACTCCCGAAAACAGAAGAAGATTCTTCGATCAGACCATGTCACTGTACAATCCGCTTTTTTTCGATGATTTGAGACGTTATAGGATGGTTCTGAAACAGAGGAATGCAGCTATCAAGGACAACTACGTCTCACTCATTCCTGTCTACGACGAGCAGTTGGCGACGCTCGGAATAGGTATCCAGAAACAACGGAGGCAGGCGGTGGAGGACTTCAATACATTGTTCGGTCCACTCTACACGGATGTCTCCAAAACTTCGAACGAAATGCATATCGCCTATAAGCCTTCATGGGGTGACTGTACCTCTGTGGAGGAAGCCAAGGAAAAGTTGGCCAGAACACTGGAGAGGGATTTCAGAATGCAAACGACTGCCAGTGGTGTCCATAGGGACCAGTTTGTGGTGATGGACGGTCCTGTGCATTTCGCGGCCAGCGGATCAACCGGGCAGATGCGTCTTGCTTCACTGATATTCAGGATAGCCCAAGTGGAATCCTTTCGTGCCAAGACGGGAAAGGATCCCATCCTGTTGGTCGATGATGTTTTGTTGGAGCTCGATGTGGTGAAGCGGGGCAATTTTCTGGAACGGTTGGGAGGATACAGTCAGGCATTCTTCACATTTCTACCTGAAGAAACCTATTTCTCCTCCTTTTCGGCCGAAACACACTTCACCTATCTTGTCGAGGAGGGGAGGTTCAAATCCCAATGACGGAGAAGACTACCAAAGAGCTGTTGGACAAGTTGCTCTCAAGATTGCAAATCGACGATAATGATCCCATCGTCTCCATTTACCATGAATGGATCGAGATAGTGGGTCATGATCTCGCATCACATGCGAAACTCAAGGATATTCGGGGAAAGGTGCTCATCATCGAAACCGACCATCCCACATGGTCGTCCATGGTGATGATGAAGAGAAAACAAATTTTGGCTCGTGTCAAAGCGCAATTTCCCGAATTGGGAGTCACCCAGGTGCAGGTACGCACTTCAAGTGGTTGATACGTTCGGAATACTTGACATGAAGTTGGCACGACCTATATACTGCCCCTTCGGGAGAGTGTTCCCGCAATTGAGATAAAATCCGCGTCAAGCGATACATATTTGGAGATTTCCCCATGAAGAGAACGTACCAACCAAGTAGAACTAAGAGAAATAGAAAGTTTGGTTTCCGTGCACGCATGGCCACAAAAGGTGGGCGTCTTGTCCTTGCCAGAAGAAGGGCCAAGGGCAGGAAGAAGCTTACCGTCTGCGATGAGAAAAAGCCTTACTAAAAAAGAAATTGTAAAAAAGAAGCCGGAAATTGATGAGATATTCCGCAAAGGTAAGAAATTCTCCTGCCCTGGGGTGCGGTTGTTGATCGCACCCAATGGTCTGGCTGTGGACAGAATCGTGGTGATTCCTGTCCGCAACTATGGAAATGCCGTAGAGCGTAATCGAATCAGACGGCAGATCAAGGAAATTTGGAGAAATGAGAAACCGGAATTTCAAATCGGCTTCGATTTTGCATTCGTGGTGTATCCAGGGAAGGCAATAGATTATGCGACACAAAGGAAACGACTGATCCAATTGTTCTCACAGGCCAAGGTTTACTCGGCCCGTTAGTTCATATCCCTTTCCTGCATTCACCTCATCAAAGAAAACGATTCAGGAGTGGATATGGACAGAAACACCATCCTTGCCATTGTATTGTCTGTGATTGTCATATCGGTGGGTTTGACTATCCAAACTACGTTGTTCGCCCCCCCACCGGTTACGGAAACCACCGAACAGCCCACAACCAATGTTGCCCAAACACCAACAGGAACCGCCGAACAAGTTGAAGCGGCCCCTGTTTCCTACGCATTGGCTGCCCAAGGTTGGAATAGTGGTCTTCCCGGTTCCTTCACGCAAAGTGGAACTGCCACCTCCACCGAAAAGTTCGTGTATGAAACCGAAGTGTTCATCATCGAATTCGATCCTGTGGGGGCCGCGATCTCGAGTTTGAAGTTGAAGGACCACCTTGATAACGGGAATCCGGTCGAAATGATATTCAACAATGGTGAATATCCTCCCGCCTTCTCGCTCTATGCCGGTGATGACGATACCAATCCCATCGATGCGACATTCAATTACCGTATCAATGGTGACAAGGTTGAATTCAACCAGTCCTTTGTGATGATCGGTTCCGATGGGAATCCCACCGGCGAACAGTTCACATTGAAGAAAACGTATAGGTTTGGAGCTTCCGATTATCTGTTCGAGATCGCCGTTGAACTGGTCAATTCCCAGAACAAGGCTATTCCCTTGAACTACAATGGGTTCGCCTACACGTTGGCGTTCGAGCCGCAATTGGGACCCGAATTCCATGAAACACCCGATGGCAACTATACCTACAGACGTTTTTATATAGAGCAGGACGGGAAGAAGTCTACTCCGAAATTGCGTGATGGAATCTATGAAACCAGTGAATTCATCACATGGAGCGCCATTGCGAGCAAATACTTCTCACTTATCGGGATACCTGATGCAACCCGTTACACACTTACTTTGACTGAGAGTTCTTCTGCGGATATTCCGTTGGAATCCAGAATGTATTTCTCACGACCTGCACTCAAGACAGCTTCTGCAAAGGATGTGTTCAGGTTCTATGTCGGTCCACAGTTGAAACAACATATGGCCATCTACAACGATGCCGAAAGCAATGGGTTCGGCCTTTCCGAACTCCATCTGGAAAAGGCTTTGGATACCAGCTCCTGGTTGGGATGGCTTGAATCGATCCTCAAATGGTTGCTGCAATTCTTCTACAACCTGATACCCAATTATGGAGTGGCGATCATTCTCCTTACCATACTAATAAAGATCGTGCTCCAACCGTTCAGCAAGAAGAGTATGCAATCGACCGCGAAGATGCAGGCTTTGGGTCCCCAAATGGAGGAATTGAAGACCAAATACAAGGACAATCCCACCAAACTCAACCAAGAGATGGGAGAGCTGTACAAGAAGGAGAAGATCAATCCCCTTGGAGGCTGTCTCCCCATGTTGTTCCAATTCCCCATCTTCATTGCCTTGTACGGGTTGTTGAACAAACACTTCGAGTTGCGGGGTGCGATGTTCATCCCAGGATGGATCGAAGACCTCTCATTGCCCGAATCGATCATCAATTTCGCACCAGTCACACTGCCTGTCATTGGAAGCGATATTCGGTTGTTGCCGATATTGTATGGTGCCTCCATGATTTTCTCCTTCAAGATAAGCCAGGCCGGTGGAGCCACCCAAAGCGGAATGACGGGAAAATTCATGATGTATGGAATGCCGATCATGTTCTTCTTCATTCTTTACAACGCACCTGCCGGATTGTTGCTCTACTGGATGGTGATGAACGTCATATCTGTCGGACAACAGGTGTATATGAACAAAAAACGGCAGAGGGAGCAGGGAGATGCACCGGCACTCGCCTTGAGAGGCGTGGGAAAGGGTAAGAAGAAATAAGATTCCACCAGGAGATGATGAATAGCATGGTAAGAGAATTCGAAGGAAAGACCGAACAGGAAGCCATCGCGTTGGCAATTGAGGAACTGCAACTCGATCGTGATGAGTTGGATATAGAGATAATCGATGGGGGAAAACGTGGACTTTTCAAGAAAAGCAATGTGAAGATCCGTGTGTATCTACCCGATGAAGATGATGCCGAAGACATGGAAACGGACGATGAACTTGCCGAGTATGAACAGGAAGTGATTCGATTCGTTACCACACTTTTGGAAAAGATGGGGTATCCAGGGGAAGTGCAGGTCGATTATTGGAAAACTGGTAAACTGGGGCTCGAGATCGTTTCAGACCATTCTTCCATCATCATTGGAAAGAAGGGAAAGAACCTCGATGCGATCCAACTCATAGTGAATGTTTATGCAGGACAATTGAATCCAAATGTCAAAGTGGTCATTGATAGCGAGAATTACCGAATGCGGCACGAAGAGCAACTGGTGAAGCTCGCCTATCGTACCGCCGAACAGGTGAAACGAAGCGGCCGGTCCAAGTTGCTCAGTCCAATGAATCCATTCGAACGGAGGTTGATCCATACGGCATTGAACGATATCGAGGGGATCACCACAAAGAGTGAGGGTGATGGATTGTTCAAACAGGTGAGGATATCCATAGATGACGAGTTGCCTCCCTTGCGGAACGAGAGATAGGACGGAGCGTGAAGTATGGTAAGGCTTGGTAGGCAGTTGTTCACCAGTGAGTCAGTAAGTGAAGGACATCCCGACAAGGTGTGTGATCAGATATCCGATGCGGTACTCGATGCGTGTCTGTCGCACGATCCCCTATCCCGAGTGGCATGTGAAACATTCGCAACCACCGATCATGTGGTCGTTGGAGGTGAGATCACCACCCATGCCGATATACATGTACAGTCGCTTGTGAGGGAAGTCGTCAAGGATATCGGGTATGTCTATGAAGGTACGGGATTCGATTACAAGACCTTGCAGGTATCCGAATATCTCCACCAGCAATCTCCCGACATCGCCATGGGAGTGGATGCCTCCAGCAGTGCCTATGGATTGCAGGGAGCGGGGGACCAGGGAATGATGTTCGGTTATGCATGCACCGAGACACCCGAGTTGATGCCCGCACCGGTGATGTATAGCCATAGGATTCTCCAAAGGGCCGCATCCCTACGGAAAAAAAAGGATGTGGATTGGTTGAGGCCCGATGCAAAAGCACAGGTGACGGTGGAATACGATGGTGGAATACCGGTTCGGATAGATACAATTGTGGTTTCCCACCAACATGATGCACATGTGGGCCATAAGGAGATCGAGGAGTATCTTAAGAGCGAAGTGATCCAACCGGTTTTGGGAGCCACAGGGTTGTTGCATGGAAAGACCAAATACTACATAAATCCCACAGGAAGGTTTGTGATCGGAGGACCCACGGGAGATGCGGGCTTGACCGGCCGCAAGATCATTGTGGATACCTATGGCGGGATGGGTCGGCATGGAGGTGGAGCCTTCAGTGGCAAGGATCCCTCGAAGGTCGACAGATCGGCAGCCTATATGGCGCGATTTGTCGCCAAGAATCTGGTTGCATGGAAACTCTGTGAACGCTGTGAGATCCAAGTATCATATGCGATTGGTGTACCCGAACCCGTGTCGATTTTTGTCGATACGTTTGGTACCGGTGTCGGAGACGACAGGGATCTGGAGAAACTTGTGAGGGACGAATTCGATCTTACTCCAGCGGGAATAATCGAGCAGTTGGATTTGCTGCGTCCGATCTATCGTGCCCATATGAACTACGGGCATTTCGGGAAACCCGGAGTTCCTTGGGAGGCGCTGTTGCCAAAGCCCGAAAGGATTCGGTAATTCAAAGCGGATGGTCATGTTCCAAACGGGAACGAATACCATCCGCTTTTTCCTTTGAGAATTGAGCACCCCTTTGCTGGATGATTTCTCCTGCAAGGAGAGAGGCGATATAACCCGAATCCTCAATGGAAAATCTTCTACAAAGTCCATAGAGGAAGCCGGCTGCATAGATATCCCCAGCCCCGGTGGTGTCTGTGGGAGTGACGGGGCCTTGTACGGGAATACGCAGCAAATGCCCCTCATGGGATATGTAGGAACCCATCTTTCCATTCTTGACGATGGCAGTTTTGCATAATTTGCCCATGGATTTGCAGCATTCGTAGGGATCATAGTTCTCGAAGAGAATCCTCGCCTCTTCACTATTGGCAAAGACCACATCGGCATGATCGGAGATGAGAGAGAGGAATTCGTCCCTATTGCGTCCGACTGCGAAAGGGTCGGCGATATCGAAGGTGACCGAAACATCGGCGTTGTGCGCGATTTCGAGGGCATGCAGGATTGCATCCTTCTGTGAAGCGGTATCCCACATATATCCGGTGAAATGAAAGAAATCGGCCGCTTCGAGGCTTTTCTTCACAATATCCTTCCTCTCGTACAAACGATTCGCCCCAAGGTAAGTGTTCATGGTACGCTCGGAATCTTCGGTGATGAGGATGATGGAACTTCCGGTGGCCTCATCGCACACCACCAGTTCATCCGATACCCCGAGCTCCACCAAACGGTGTTTGTAAATGCCTCCGAATTCATCCGAGCCCACCTTCCCCGCCAAGGTTGCCCCGATCCCCAGGGATGCGAGGGTGATGATGGTGTTGGGACAGGACCCCCCACAAGAATACTCCTTGCGCTTGTCCCCGATGAGATCGAGGAGTACCTTTCGTCTTTCTCCGTCTATGAGGTGCATCGCACCTTTGTGGATTCCCAACCGCTCGAGTTCGGTATCGGATACTTGGACAATGATATCTATGAGGGGATTCCCTATCCCATATACTCTCGGAGCCTCTTTTCCCATGGATCCATACTACCCGGCTTTATCACAACACACAACCGGATTGTCAAATGAAGTGTTACCCTGTAGGATGGTGCCATGGGATCCTATATCATCTCGGGTGGAGTTCCCCTTTCAGGTACAGTTTCCATCAGTGGGAACAAGAATGCGGCTTTGCCTTGCATAGCCGCCACCCTTCTCACCGATGCACCCGTCACATTGCACAACATTCCTGCGATCGAAGATGTGCATGTGATGGTGGAGTTGGTGCGCCGTCTTGGTTCCAGGATCATCTGGCACGATGACAACTCTTTGACGATCACTTCAGGAGATCTTCACTCCTCGGAATTACGTCCCTTGCCACCAGATCTGGTGGATGCGATCCGCGCATCCCTGCTGCTCGCCGGTCCATTGGTGGCCAGGGTAGGACACCTCATTCTCCCTCCACCGGGAGGGGATGTGATCGGTTTCAGACGATTGGATACCCATTTCTTCGCTCTGGAATCACTGGGAAGCAGCTGTAGGATCAGCGATGACGGATTTCTGGAAATATTGGCCACCCGTCTCCGTGGTGCTCCGGTGTTTCTTGATGAGGCTTCGGTCACCGCAACAGAGAATGTGATCATGGCAGCGGTGTTGGCCGAGGGAACCACAGTAATCAGCAATGCGGCGAGCGAACCCCATGTACAGGATCTTTGCCGTCTTCTCGTGGCAATGGGGGCCAGGATAGGAGGTATCGGTTCGAATCTTCTTACCATCGAGGGAGTCCACAGGCTTGGTGGCGCTGAATTCACCATCGGGTCGGATTATATGGAGGTTGGCTCCTTCATCGGCTTGGCAGCCGCCACAGGTGGTTCCTTGGAGCTGTCCAATGTGGACCTTTCCCAACTGCCGATGATGGCGAAAGGCTTCGACAGGGTAGGTATCCGCTGGAAAATTGTTGGAGAGCACTCCATCCATATTCCTTCGGATCAGATGAGGATCATCAAGAAGACTGTCAACGGGCAGACACACAAGATAGACGATGCACCATGGCCGGGATTTCCGGCCGACCTGCTCAGCATCATTACAGTGGTGGCCACACAGATGACGGGTTCGGTGCTCATCCATGAGAAGATGTATGAATCCCGTATGTTCTTCATCGATTGGTTGATCAGAATGGGGGCGGATATCATTCTTTGCGATCCCCATAGGGCCATCGTCCAAGGTCCCGTGAGATTGAAGAGCGCGGAAGTCTCCAGTCCCGACGTTCGGGCCGGGATGGCTCTTGTCATCGCCGCCCTCTGTGCCGATGGCATCTCCACGATTCAGAATATCTACCAGATCGAACGGGGTTACGAGCACTTGGAGAAGAAGCTCCTGGCGGTTGGAGCCAGAATCCAAAGAAAGGATTAACCGTTTGTTTTTCAAGGAATTCCCTTCTTGTTTGGTGAATTTTCCCACAACCGGTCCAACACTATTCAACAAGTTATCCACAACCTTTTCCCCCCTTTGGACGAATGCATGGACCGCTGTACTTGTCAACCCCTTTCGAGTGGTTGCGTAGACATTTCCGATTGATACTGTCAACTTATTTCTTATAAAGAAATTGTTTGGCATTTCATATTGGAGCTTCTATCCAATAGTTATATAAGAATTATTGGCTTCAATATAGGTAATTACGTACCGGGCACCCCTACTTGATCCACAAGTTATCCACAGGATGTAGGTGTAGGAAAAACTTCAAAAATGCCAATCTTTCATGCGTGTTTCAAAGTCGACCCCGTAAGTATTTCCTTATATGAGAGCTCTTGGGCTCCTTGAGGCGCAAAAACCAATAGACGTTCCAATTCGTGGAACAATTCCCTCACATTTCCTGGCCAAGGATTTTCCATGATGCGTGACATGGTGTCCCGATCGGGACGTCGCGATTCTCCGATCGATGAAAAAAAATGGTCGACCAATAGTGGTATGTCCTCCCTTCTTTTGCGAAGGGGATCAATACGTATCACCATCCTATCCAATCGGTAAAAGACATCGGACCTCAATACTCCCGAGTCACGAAGTTGGACGATTGGAATGTTGGATGCTGTGATCAACTTGAAACGGCTGCATTGGGATCTATAGCTTCCCACCTTCTGATAATTCCCTGTCTCCAGCAACCTGAGCAGTTTTGCTTGTACCGGTTTTCCCAAATCCTCCAGCTCATCCAAAAACAACACCCCGCCATTCGCCGTTCCCACATATCCGGGAGTAGATTCCCTCGCATCGGTATAGGCTCCCCTTTCACTGCCGAACAGATGGGTATCGGCCAGGGTCTCGGGAATGTTGGAGCAGTTAACCACCACATAGGGATCGGGACATCCCGATCTTTGTCGGAGAAGGTTCGCCACCACTTCCTTACCGGTACCGGTCTCCCCCTCGATATGGACGCAGGAGAAGCGGAAGGAGATTTTTCGAATGATCTCCCTGATGGTCTCCATGTGGGGCGAAGAACCGACCAAGACGGAAGACAACCCGTCGTCCTTGTGTTGGGCAAAGGACAGCCTCTCCCTCTGGGCCTTGGTCAAATGATCCCATATCGCCATGTGGCCTGCTACATTCACCACACATCGGATCAGTTGTTCAATCGTGCAACAGCGCTTGAGTATGCCGAACGCGCCATCTGTCCTATAGTCCGAACAACTGATATAGGAAGCGCTGGAGATGAGGATCTTGGGTCCCGGGAGTTCCTGTTCCATAATGTTGTTGAGGAGAAACAGCAAGCCTCTTTTGGAGAATTCATCATCGATGAGAAGCACGGGATGGGTATCGGCTTCCATGTTCGTCTTGAGTACCTTGAGTTGTCTGGAGTCGGTTGCACAACCACAGGGCTTGGTGAGTTGACGATTGATACACAAGCGCAACTTTTCATCTTTGGATAACAGATACAGGGACACACCCGACCTCCTCAACCCAGATGTATGCAATGGGGGTGTATGTACATGGTACCCGAGAAATCGGAATGGGGGAATGTAAAAAATTTGCTACACGTTGTCAATAACCAAATGGAGAACAATTGCAACCGCGGCAATCGCGGCCGTCTCTGCCCTCAGGATATTGGTTTTAAGCAATACCGGGTGAAAGCCTTGTTCGATCAAGAGTGACACCTCTTGATTCGAAAATCCTCCCTCGGCACCCACCAGAAGGGCCACTGGGGAGTCTTGGCTGTCATGGAGAATTGAGCTGAGGGATTCCTGCTTTCCGGTTTCCACTTGATGGAAGACCAATGCAGTACCCCTTGCTGCCCAATCTTGCGCCACTTGACCGATGGAAAGAGGGGAAGCGATCTCAGTCACCACTGGAGAACCACTTTGTTGCAAGGCCTCCTTCACGATGGTTTGGTATCTGGTGGTCTTCTCCTGTTCCTTGCCCGAAAAATCGGCCACACAGTAGGCGCTGGACACCGGTATGATCCTCTTGACCCCGAGTTCGGTTGCTTGACGAATGATCTGGTCCATCTTCTTCCCTTTGCAGATGGCTTGGTACAGGTGGATTTCGGGGAACGGTCCCTTGAAGGCAGGGAGGGCATCGGTGAGTGCCAACGGTTCTGTTTCAGCCGGTTCGCAAGTGAGTGTACAGTTGGATTTTGAGATCGACTCCAAGGTGAGGTTCCAGAGTGAGCCCTTCACATCCCTACCTGTGAAGGAATCTCCCTCCTTCAGTCGCAATACACGGGAAAGGTAATGTGCATCCTTTCCCGTGACCGTATGGTGTGTAGAACCCTTGAAGTCCTTCGGAAGGACGAATATCCTCATTACTCACCAGTCTCCAAATACTCGATGGCACGTTTGAGTACACGATCGTACTCGGTGTCCGCGACCGGACGTTCATCATATGGAATCTCGTTGATGTACTCCCGCCGCAGCAGTAGACGATAGATGTCGGGTTCGAATTTGGGATCGTCGCCAATCACAGTATCGATGAAAAGCTCGATATTCTGCTTGGTATGTTCCGGATGTGCTTCAACGAACTCCGACAGCACTCCACTGTTGAGGAATTCCATGTAGTCATCCATCTGCTCATCACTGATCTCAAGGTCTTCCACTTCGATGTCCACCGGGATTCCCAACTCATGGATGTCATTGCCATCCGGAGTCTTGTATTGGCTGGTGGTCAAGGTGTAATACCCATCACCGAAGGGGCTGACAATCTGGATGAGTCCCTTGCCGAATGTGGTCGTACCGATCAATATCGCCCGATCGTTGTCCTTGAGAGCCCCCGCGAGGATCTCCGAGCTCGATGCGGATCCTCCATTCACCAATGCCACAACCGGCATTGTCGTGGGTACCAATGTGCGGGAAGAGGCCACATAGGTTCTGTTGTCGGAAGATTTCTTGCTGTGCACATGGACTATCGGTTGGTCCGAAAGGAGCATGTCGGCAACGTTCATCGTCGCATCCACGATTCCCCCGGGATTGTCCCTAAGGTCGACAATGAGCGATTCAATCCCACGATCAAGCAGCTCCACAAGTTCCTTTCTCACTTGGTCTCCGGTGGTTGTGGTGAATTGGATGATCCTAAGATACCCGATCCCATGGTCCAGTACATCGGCAGAGACGGTGGGAATCGAGACGATTTTACGAATGACGGTAACCTCGAATGTGGATTGTCCCCTCAGGATCGTCAACACCACAGGAGTATTCGGCGTTCCCTTGAGTGCTTTGGAGGCTTCTTCGGCTTCCCAGTCCTCAACCGACTCTCCATCGATATGGCTGATCAGGTCTCCGGAATGTAATCCGGCTGCTTCGGCGGGAGATCCGGGAAATACCGAAGTGATGTTCACCATATAGGTTTCCGGTTTGGTGAAATCACGGTACTCCAGATAATTTTTGGAAATGTAGGCTCCGATTCCTCCATAGGTACCGCTGGTTTCCTCACTGAAATCGGAAGCCTCCTTGGAGACAATATACGCCGAGTATTCGTCCTCAAGCCCGGCAAAAAGACCTTTCGCCATGCTCTCATATACATTCTTGTGGTCTATGTCGAACAGGAAGTCCCGTTCCACCAGACGATAGAGAAGCTCGAGTTTCTGCATGTTGACCGATATTTCGTCTTGTGGATATCTTGCCGTACCCGATTGGGAGGAGTTCGAAAAGAATGCGGGTATCAATTGTTCATCGATGCCGGTCGCAGTGGCGGCTTGACCGATGAAGACCGAAAAGACAACCAATATTAGTACTGTAGCAATCTTTTTCATATCTACAATATATAAAAAATCGAATTGACCGGCTACATATGCATGGTTGACCATCATGATTGCCAAACGAAGCAAGAGGAAAGGGACCATTCCATGGTCCACTCTCCCGAGCGAGTGCAGGCAACGTAAGGATCCATACCTTGCCATGGGGGTATTGATACCTTTCATTTCTCAGCGTACACTTCCGCCATGTTCCAATATGTAGCATATCCTTCTTGGATTTCACCTTTTGTAATTCCCGGATTGCCTGTCAGATGGTACAGCGTGATGTATCTGGTTGCCTTTTCAATCACCTTTATCCTGTTCATACGACAGCGCAACAAAGGGTTGATTGAGATTTCCAACGATGATGCCTATACCTTGTTCCTCTATACGATCGCTGGTCTCATTCTTGGTGCGAGGCTCTTCTCAACCCTATTCTACAATGGTTCGACCTATTATTGGACACACCCCTGGATGATATTCTGGCCGTTCTCCAATGGGCAGTTTGTAGGACTTCCCGGCATGAGCTACCATGGAGGCGTTGTGGGTGCGGTTGTGGGAGGTCTGATCTTCTCAAAGAGGTACAGGATGAAATTCCTTTCGGTCGCGGATGCGGTCGTGGCTGGAATTCCCCTTGGGTATACCTTTGGTAGACTGGGAAACTTCATCAACGGGGAGCTGTGGGGAAGGGTATCCACCGTTTCATGGGCCATGGTGTTCCCACGGGCCCCCTCCTTCTCCACCAACTATGAATGGGTGAGGAATATCGCCGACAAGATTGGAATGGAATATTCAACCGGAGCGATGGTGAATCTACCGAGACATCCGAGCCAACTGTACGAAGCCCTCTTTGAAGGAGTGGTGCTGTGGCTGTTCATCTGGTTCTTCATCAGGAGGCGGAACAAGTATCCCGGGTACACACTTGGTTGGTACATCGTGGGATATGGTATCGTCAGGTTTCTTATCGAATATCTCAGGGAGCCCGATTCCAATATTGGCTTCATCATTTCATGGGGAGCCTCTTCCGAACCTACCGCATTGTTCCTTTCACCTTTCAACATCTCGATGGGGCAACTTCTCAGCATATTGATGATTGGAGCGGGAGTGCTCGTCCTTCTTTTGTCGAAACAATATCACCGCAAGAGTCTATCGCGAAAGAAATCCCATCGATAGTACAAGGAGTTCCAATGAATGAAATAGAGCAACGTTTGGATTCCATAAGGAACCTCATGCGCGACCATCATCTGGATGCTTGGGTGGAAACCGGCAGTGATCCCCATGGAAGCGAGTATGTGGCTCCCAGATGGAGGTCCCGGGAATGGCTGTCCGGGTTCACCGGTTCGGCTGGAACCATCGTCGTCACACAGGAACAGGCCTTGTTGTGGGTCGACTCCAGATACCATATCCAAGGGGCCCAGCAAACCGCCGGGAGTCCCTACAATCTTATGCGATTGGGCGAACCCGAGGTGGTCGACCATGTGGCCTATCTGGCCGATACACTGGCCGTAGGCGCCAGGGTAGGCATGGTGGGAAACACCCTCTCCATGGCAACCGCCGTGGCTTTGGAGAGAGCCTTTGTCCCCAAAGGAATTGCGCTCATACCTACCGACGATTGGTATGATGAGGTGTGGGACCAACGTCCGACCGCACCTTCGGAACCTGTGGTGGCCCAGGATATGGTGATCGCCGGTACAACCGTGGGAGCGAAAATTGGAAAGATTCGGAAGGTTCTGGACTCTCTCGGGTGTACCCATACGATAGTCTCCTCCCTGGATGATATCGCTTGGATATTGAATCTTCGGGGATCCGACATCGCCTACAATCCTGTGTTCCTCGCCTATCTTGTGATCAGTGGTTCCGAGGTTGTCCTTTTCACCGATGGCTCACGATTGGACCCCCAATGGGAGGAATCCTTCGGTGCGTTGGGAAAGGTCGAAGCATATCATAAAGTCTTCGAATATGTGGGGGATATGCTCAGGAAACATGATGTCGTGTACCTGTCTCCCGAGAAATCTTCGATGACCCTCAGAAGGGCGATCCCCGAGGGCATCAAGGTGGTTGAGGGACGTGATGTCTCGACCGATTTGAAAGCCAGGAAATCTCCCATCGAAATCGAGGGGATGCGACGTGCCCATCTACTCGATGGAATCGCCATGGTGAAGCTGTTGGCCGACTTGTCACGTGGATCGGTGGGATACGACGAACTCTCCATTGCGAAGAAGCTCGCCAACTATCGTGGCGAGCATGAGGAATACCTGGGACCATCGTTCTCTCCCATTGCGGGGTACGGACCGCACGGAGCGCTTGCCCATTATAGTGCCTCTGAAGAGAGCTTTTCAAAGTTGGTGGGAAATGGGTTGCTCGTGCTCGATACGGGAGGCCAGTACAAGACCGGCACCACGGATATCACAAGGACCCTTCTGTTTGGGGAACCCACCGAACAGATGAAACGTGATTACACACTGGTGTTGAAAGGTAATCTCGCCCTCGCCGCCCAACGGTTTCCTGTGGGAACCTGCGGATACCAGTTGGATGTGCTTGCACGCCAATATCTTTGGCAGTCGGGACTATCCTATGGCCACGGGACGGGACATGGAGTGGGATTCTGCCTCAATGTGCACGAAGGACCTGCGAACATCTCACCCAAGACAATCGCTGTTGCACTCGATGTGGGGATGGTATTGAGTGATGAGCCGGGTATCTATCGTGAAGGAAATTACGGAATTCGTCTGGAAAACCTCATCGTTGTGCAAAGTGCGGGTGCCACCGAATTCGGAGAGTTCCATGCCTTCGATGTGCTGACGCTCTGTCCATTCGAACGGAAACTGATCGAAAGGGAACTGCTCAGCGATACTGAGCGGCAGATGCTCGATGCCTACCATGGTTGGGTCTATTCCGAACTCTCCGACAAGCTGTCGGAAGAGGATGCGAAGTGGTTGCGAGAGGCGACTTTACCCCTTTGACCTCTCTAGGTATATTACTTACATCGGCCATACGCCGAAGCCAAGGAGAATGAATTTATGGTTGCACCATTGAAACGACACGACAAGATAACGAGGAAGGGCCCTGTGGTCCTTGTCATCATGGACGGCGTGGGATTCGGCAAGTATGTCGAAGGGGATGCGGTGGCTGAAGCGAAGACCGGAACCCTGACATCCCTATACGATACCGTTCCCTGGACAAAGTTGAAGGCTCATGGAACTGCCGTCGGACTTCCTTCCGATGACGATATGGGTAACAGCGAAGTAGGACACAATGCCATCGGTTGCGGAAGGGTGTTCGCACAAGGGGCCAAGTTGGTGAACAACTCCATCGAGACGGGTGCGATGTTCGCCGGTGATACATGGAAAAAATTGGTTGCCAATGTGAAGGGAACCGACAACACCCTCCACTTCATAGGATTGCTTTCCGATGGGAATGTGCATTCCCATATCGATAATCTGCGAAAAATGATTGCGAGAGCCAAGGAGGACGGAGTCTCCCGTGTGCGTATCCATGCACTTCTCGATGGCCGGGATGTGGGAGAGTTGAGTGCACTCGAATATTTCGATCCATTCGAGGAATTTCTTGCATCCTTGAACGACAACTCGTTCAATGCGCGTATCGCCAGTGGTGGAGGCCGTATGGTGATCACCATGGATAGGTACAATGCCAATTGGGATATGGTAAGGAAGGGTTGGGAAACCCATGTGCTTGGTGAGGGAAGGAAATTCGCTTCGGCACATGAAGCCATAGAGACTTTGCGCAAGGAGAGCAAGGCGATCGACCAGGATCTGCCTCCTTTCGTGATTGCCGATGGCGATACCCCGGTGGGGGAGATTGTGGATGGTGATTCGGTGATCCTTTTCAACTTCCGAGGAGACAGGGCACTCGAGATCACCAAGGCCTTCGAAGCCGAACAGTTGGAAGAGTTCGACAGGAAGCGCCACCCGAAGGTGGAATACGCCGGAATGATGGAATATGATGGAGATCTGCATGTTCCCTCCCAATATCTGGTGAGTCCTCCTTCGATCGACAGGACCATGGCAGAGTATCTTGTGGCGAGCGATGTGAAACAATTTTCGATCAGTGAGACCCAGAAATATGGTCATGTGACCTACTTCTTCAATGGAAACAGATCGGGAAAATTCAGCAACGACCTGGAAACCTATGTGGAGATCCCTTCCGACAATGTTCCGTTTGAACAACGACCTTGGATGAAGTGTGCCGAGATCACGGACCGTGTCATTGAAGAGCTCAAGAAAGGACAGTACGATTTCATCAAGCTCAATTACCCCAATGGAGACATGGTGGGTCATACCGGAATCTATCAAGCGGTTATCTGTGCCATGGAAGGAATGGATCTTCAACTGGGGCGATTGAAGAAGGCGGTCGAGGAAGCAGGAGGAATTCTTCTGCTCACCGCCGACCATGGAAACGCCGACGATATGTTCGAACATGCCAAGGATGGTTCGGTGAGTAGGAAGGAGGATGGTTCTCCCAGGGGAAAAACCTCCCACTCCCTAAACCCGGTTCCCTTCATCATCTATGATCCTTCATATGATGGGGAATATGAAACGAAGTTACGCGCAGGTTTGGGCATCAGTTCGATAGCCGCCACCTGCATGAATCTCATGGGATTCGAACCTCCTGAGGATTACGACCAGAGTATTGTGGTGATGAAATAGTCCCGAACAGGGCTTCCGAAGGATTGTCGATCCGAGGGAGCCCTTCTCATATCTGGCTGAAACGTTCTTTGGGGATCCCCATTGCAATGCCGATGGCGAAAAGCAAAATCCCCAACCATGTGGTATGTGGATCGATATAGAGAAGATTTCCCAGTGTGATCGCCATAAGGCTTGCGCTGCGGAACACGGTGTACTGCGTCCTCTCGCGTGAAAGCAAAGCCACATAATTGAATATGGCGATGCCTCCCAGCAAAATCGGAACCAGAAGAAACTTTCCATCGGTAACCCACAAAGACCTTTCCAGAGGATACACGGCCACCTGCAACGGCACGAACAACGTGAAAAGGACACAACCCAATGCAGCGAGGAGGGAGTAGCGGAATATCCTGCTGGTGTTGATGCCAAGATGGAACATTCCGATGAACAGCAACATGAGGGAAGAGAACAACAGTGAGAACAAATGGATCTTCGCTATTGCTGTAGGACCGAGATACCCGAAAATTCCGATGATTTCGAGATGCAACAACACTTGGATATCCATGAGTGTCATGGTGATGTACATCGGCGGCATGAGTTTTCGTTCAATATCGTTGCGTGACGTGGCGGGAAGATAGAGTGCGGGAATCATCCCAACAAAAGAAAGCACCAAATGGAGGAGCGTAGGGACAAGGTATCCTGAAAGCGGTGTTCCCTGGGTATGGTTTGTCGGTATGAGATGTCGAACAATGAGGTACAGCACCATAAGGATTAGGGCAAGCGACAATACACCATGGGAAATGATATAGGCTATCTTTACCGTTCTTTGCTTCATGTCGCCTACATCATGTCTTCGATGGTGACCCTGTCGTCCGGAGATACCACCCTGGAACCGAAGGTGGTTCCAAAGGTGTTGACCGCAACATCGGTTACGAGGCCAGCCATCTGAAGTGACGGCAGCAGGACCATGATGCCGGTCTGCAGGATCGACATCCCATCCCCGGTGATACCGCCCATGGAAAATACGATGATGAAGACAACCTCCAATCCAGGTGTGAAGGCTGAGGCGAATGAAAAGAGGGCCGAAAAGAGTGCAATGAATATCATCGTCTGGAACGAAAGGTTGGTTCCGGTTCCCGAGAGAATCATGATGATGGAGTAACTGGCCACCATCGCACTACCGCCTCTTCCGAAAATGGTTAGTAGTGGTGTGGCGATACCGACCACCCTCTTGTGCCCACCACAATTGTGTTGGTTCATGGCAAGGAGGGGAGTCGTCGCGAAAAGAAGGCTTCCGGAAAAACCTCCGGCAAGCAAGGCCCCCAGAGAGCCTAACAGTATCTTGTAGGGATTGCCTCCACGGAACAACGTCGAAAGTCCGAAGAGAAGCGGAAGAACGAGCAATACAGCGACAAGCACTGCTATCAGCAGGCCGAGTCCAAACCAAAGATTACCCTGTGACAATGGGAACATGGGGAAATCGAGGAACCACTTGGCGCTTATCACCAGCACCAGTGCCGCTCCCAGAGCGGTGAATATCCGGGCAAGCCGCATCATCGCCTCGGCGAAGGAGTTCACCACAACATAGGCGGGTCGTATTGCTTCCCGATCCGGTCGCAAAGCGATCCCGAACACAAGTGATAGTACGATCAACGGCAATAGTGATGTGGTGGTCAATGAAAATTGGTTGAATGCATTTTCAGCAATGAACATTCTGTAGAAGGATGAGAAGTCGAAGAATTCGGGGAGTACAGTTTCAGCACCGGAAATTGGTGAGAACCGGAAGGGTAACACGATTGCCAATCCCATTCCGATGAAGCTGAGCAACAATGCGCTGACCAGTCCCCAGAAGATCGCGGACGAGAAGACGATCACCGTCTCCTTGTAACGACGGAGAGAGGCAACGGCTGCAGTGAAGAGTGAGAATACGACCGGAAACAATACGAACAAGCCCAATTGCCTCGCAATCGGTTCAACTGTTCCGAGAAAATCGACATACGGTTGCCAATCCTGCAGGAGCAGAGTCGATGCCAGCCCAAAGATAATTGCAGCCGGATAAGTTATCCATGTCTTCATATATGCAACAGTATCCTATCGTTTTCCATAAGTCAATTCACTTCTCCCAAGAGGTTTTCCA
>CAYZJV010000017.1:0-47004 GCA_964478945.1 uncultured Spirochaetaceae bacterium
AACATCCGAAGAACAGATCCTTCATTTCACACAGCTTTCGTGCATGAACCTTTTTTTATACCCCTTGATGTTTCAGCTGGTCGAGAAGGGAACGCTTGAAGATGAATTCATCGAGTCCCATGGCTGCTGTGCCGAGAATTCCCGATCGTTCTCCAAGTGAGGATCGTTCTATCGTGGTCTTTTCCCGTATCATGTGGGGAGCTTTCCTTGCGAAAGTTTTCGACAGCATGGTGAAATAGCGGTCAGGAAGAGCTGCTATTCCCCCTCCTATGATGATCTTGTCGGGACGGAAGAGGGCCGAAGCGAAAATGAGTCCCTGTGCGAGTGCTTCCGCCGCATGCATCAGCTCTCCATCGATACCGCTGTCGGTAAGTGCCATCTGGCAAAGTTGCTTCACCGATGTAACCTCCGGATAGGGTTCCACCAGTGCCCATCCCGCGGCAAGGGTTTCCAAACACCCGATGGCTCCACAATGGCACTGTCCCCACTGGCCGACAGGCATATGGCCGAATTGGCAATCCTGGCTTATGATTTTCCCTTGCGACAACCATGCTGCCCCGATATGCTCTCCCCAATTCACATAGAAATAGGAGGTGTCCTGTGCGATATCTCCGAACCAACGTTCTCCCATGATCATGGAACGGACATTGTTCTCCACAAGCACCGGAAATGGCAGATGTTTGGACAATGCATAGGCGAGAGGGACCGAATTCCACTCCCAATCGGGCAATTCGGTGATCGTTCCGGTGGCAGGTTCGACTACTCCTGTCACCGAAACCGCAAGGCCGCTGACCACTTTGGGATCCTTCATTCTTGAAAGGAATTTTGTGGAGGTTTGGATGATGGTGGCAGCAAGTTCCTCCGGGGAAGGTTTCTTGGCAGTGGGAAATCGTTCGTAACGAAGCATCTCACCAGCGAGATTCACCAACGACACCGAGGTGTTCCTCGTACCCACATCAATGGCGAGCACCATTCTCCTCTCCTTTTGGAGAGCCAACGATACGGGTCTTCTCCCGGCTGCGGTGGTACGGGTTCCCGTCTCCTGCACCATTCCTTCAGCTATCAAGGCATCGACTATCTCGCCGGTGCTCACCTTGTTCAATCCGAGCAAACGCGATACATCGGCCCTGCTGAGATCCTCATGCCTGGCAAGCATGTTCAGTATTCTGAGCCGATTGAGTTGTCGTGCTGCCGTGGGTTGGGTGAATCGCATGACTCAGCATAGCCCAGAATAGCGCAAATGTTAATGAGAACGTTGCCGATACGTCGATTATTCACTATGTTATCTCTGGTATACACACGTTTCGGAGGAACTCATGGAACAGAAGAAATTCAAGACGGAGGTGTCGGAATTACTGCACCTCATCATCCACTCGCTCTATTCGCACAAAGAGATTTTCTTGAGGGAACTCATCAGCAACGCTTCGGATGCATTGGACAAGATGAAATACCTCACGCTCGTCGATCCTGCGTTCAAGGATTTGCAGTTCGATCCTAGGATCGACATCTCCTTCAAGGATGGAGAGAAGGAAAAGCTACTTGTGGTGAAGGACAATGGAATCGGAATGGCACACGACGACTTGGCCGACGATTTGGGAACCATCGCCCGCTCGGGAACCAAGAACTTCTTGAAGAACCTTACCGATGACCAGAAGAAGGATTCGAACCTTATCGGGCAATTCGGAGTAGGGTTCTACAGCAGCTTCATGGTGGCCGATAAGGTGGAGGTCATCAGTCGCAAGGCCGGTTCCCCAGAAGCTTGGAAATGGTCCTCAAAAGGCAAGGGAACCTTCACCCTTGAGGAGTCCGAGCGGGAGAGCCAGGGAACCACCATCATGCTCCATCTGAATGAAGAGGGACACGAGTATGCGAACCGATGGACCTTGGAACGGTTGGTGAAACGGTACTCGGACCATATCGCCTTCCCCATCTATTTGGAATATGACCAGGATGAATACGACGACAAGGGGAAGAAGAAGGGTTCGGAGCATAAGATCGAAAAGATCAACAGCGCAGCCGCCCTTTGGAGGAGAAGCAAGAGTGAACTCACCGCCGAGGATTACAACGAGTTCTACAAGAACACCTCCTACGATACCGAGGATCCCCTCCTGTACATCCATACCCAGGCCGAAGGAGTGAACAACTACACCACACTCTTCTACATCCCGGCGAAAGCTCCTTTCGACCTCTACCATGCCGATTACAAACCTGGGGTGAAGCTCTATGTGAAGCGGGTCTACATCACCGACGATGAAAAGGAATTGCTGCCTTCCTACCTCCGTTTCGTGAGGGGAGTCATAGACAGCGAGGATTTGCCGCTGAATGTAAGCCGCGAAATACTTCAACAGAACAGGATCATGAGCAATATCCGTACGGCATCGGTGAAGAAGATCCTTGGTGAGTTGAAGAAAGTGGCCGAGCAGAATCCCGAGCTCTACACCAAGATTGTCGAGCAGTTCAACCGACCACTCAAGGAGGGACTCTATAGCGATTACGCCAATAGGGAGACCCTGTTGGAGCTTGTCCGTTTCAAGAGTTCCGAAGTCGACGGGTACACCAGCTTGGCTGCCTACAAGGAGCGGATGAACGGTGATCAGAAGAACATCTACTATCTTGCAGGCGGAAACGAAGAGACCATTCGGCGCTCACCCCTTCTCGAAGGATACAAGAAGAAGGGAATCGAAGTCCTTCTGATGACCGATGATATCGACGATATTGTGGTCCCGTCCATCGGTACCTACACCGAATTGCCGCTCAAGGCGATCAACAAGTCGGGTGCGGTTGAAGAGTTGGATAAGGAAGAGACCAAAAAGAAGAAGAAGGAGGGCAAGGATGTGGTCAAGAAGATCAAGAAGGCCCTCGGAGATCGTGTGAAGGACGTGGTGGTATCCTCACGACTTGTGGAAGCTCCCGCGGTGGTCGTGGTGGATGACAACGACATGTCGGTCCAGATGCAGCAGATCCTCAAATCGATGGGACAAACCGATATGCCCGAGAGTACCCCGATATTGGAAATCAACGTCGATAGTCCGGTGATCAAAAAGATCGCCGAATCGGATGATGCCGATTATGTGAACGACATGGCACAAGTGGTGCTCGACCAAGCCCTGCTCAATGAAGGGGTGATGTTGAAGAATCCCGCCGAATTCGTGAAACGGCTTACTACACTACTTTCCAGATAATCCTTTCTTGGGGGACCGATTTGGTCCCCCATAATATTTCCTCCCATCAAACCGCTTGGTCGGCATCCAAATCCCAGGTGCGGTTGCATGTTGGTCTGTTCCCACGTATGATATATAAAGTGAAGAAGCTGCAAATTACAAATTCATAAGGAGATGGCATATGGAAACACAAACTGAAATTCGTTCCCTTTGGGATTCGATCATGCTTTGGATCAATGAAGAGGCGGTTGGAGTCATCTTCACCCTTGTGGGAATCCTTCTTATTCTCATTGTGGGAAAGATTCTCATTTCTCTGCTGAAGAAATCTTTGGCAAAGTCGCTGGGCAAGAGCAAGAAGATCAACGGTCTCATGCAGAAGCTGATCCTTCGGGTGGTCGCGGCGATCGCATGGATCATCCTTCTGGTGATCATCCTTGGACAAATGGGAGTTAACCTTGCCCCGATCATCGCAGGACTTGGGGTCACAGGATTCATCCTGGGATTCGCCTTCCAGGAGACCCTGGGGAATTTGCTCGCAGGAGTCATGATCGCGATCAACTCTCCGTTCAGAATCGGAGACTATGTCGAGATCGGCTCAATGAGCGGATCTGTAAAGGATATGGACATGATGAGTGTCACGCTCGCTACTCCCGACAACAAGCGGGTCATCATGGCGAATAAGCTCATCTGGGGCAATGCGATCACCAATTACTCCTACACTGAAAAACGTCGTGTCGAATTGGGAGCCTCGATTGCCTATGGTGATGATGTGAACAAGGCCAAGGAAGTGCTTTGGGGCATCATAAACAGTTATCCCGAAGTGTTGGCCGATCCGAAGCCGATGATCGAAGTATTCAAGCTCAATGATTCCTCGGTCGATCTGGTGGTGCGTCCATGGACGTTGCCTGGAGACTATTGGACCGTCTACTACCGCTTCCAGCAGGAAGTTCTGGAGAAATTCCGGGAAGCCGGATTGGAGATTCCTTTCCCACAGATGGATGTCCACATGCCGGATGCCAAGTAGAGCAGAAAATCATTCCTGTTCGAGCCGATCCAAACCGACGAGGAATATCTCGAAGGAGTCGGATCGGCTTGCTTTTGGTTTGAAGGGTTTGGCCTTCACGAACATACCACGCATCCGCTTGAGGATATCGACCTCCCCTCCACCTTGGAAAATCTTGATAACCAGATTCCCATGTACCTTCAGATGCGTATTGGCAAGGTTGAGTACGCTCTCGGCAAGCCATTCGCTACGCGAGGTATCGACGGAACGATTGCCTGTGGTCATAGGAGCGGCATCACTGATGATCGCATCATAGGGACCATGGGAGATCAGTTTGTCCCTGATTTCGCTGCTGAACGCATCGCCGGTGTAACTGATCACCGTAGGTGGAACAGGCTGCAGCCCCAAGGGATTCAGATCGACCGCAACGATTGTCCCGCTGCCCTTGAGCAATTTCCTATGGGTGTAGAGTGTCCAACTGCCGGGTGCAGCTCCCACGTCCAACACCGTATCCCCTGGTTTGATCAAACGGTGACTGTTCTGGATTTCCTCCAGTTTGTAGACCGAGCGTGCAGGGTATCCCTCTTTGCGGGCCTTCAATGTGTAGAAATCGGCTGTATCTCGTCTGCTTTTTGCCATGGATTGGAGTGTATCATGAAAGAAAAAAAAGGAGGAGGCCAGCGGGAGGGTTGTTGGGGTGGGGAGAGAATTCCGCTGGCCTCCAAGGAAAATCACACTAAAGGAGGTATGAAAAAACTGTTGCTCTGTACAAAATAAGATGCATTGTCCGTGCCAACTTTTCTTACCTTTAAAAAATTGCTTGAATTTAATAATTTTTTACCGTGATTTGGGTTTTTATGGTAAATAAATATGTACCTCGTGCAGAGGTGTTCAAGAAAGTTGTGGTGATGGGGTGTGAAAAAAACTCACACCGACTTGTACACGTGCAACTGTTGCACAATTGACGAACCCCCTCCACATGGCTATGTTTCTGCTATGAAGCAAACGATTCTGAACAGGAAGTTCCGATACTCATATACGAATGTGGCACTGAAGCTGATCATCATCAATGCAGTGGTCTTTCTCCTCACCATGTTGGTGCCCAGACTCTATGGATACCTCGCCATGGTGCCATCCTATATCCTTTATCGCCATTGGTATTGGCAAGTGTTCACCTATATGTTCGTGCATGCCAATTTTACCCACATCCTCTTCAACATGCTCGGATTGTTCATGTTCGGAATGCCGGTGGAGAGAAGGATAGGGAGTAGGGAGTTTCTTCTCTTCTATCTTCTCACGGGAACGCTTTCGGGTATCTTTTCCCTCATCAGCTACGTGGCTGCCGGAACCAATGTCATCCTCGTGGGTGCCTCGGGAGCCATCTATGCGGTACTTCTCTCGTTTGCGGTACTCTATCCCTATGCGAGAATCTTCATTTTTGGAATATTTCCCATGCGGGCACCGCTGTTGGTCATTCTCTACACCGCAATAGAAATGTTCAACCAAGTGTTCGGAAGCACCAGGGGAGTGGCCCACCTCACCCATCTCGCAGGATTCGGTTTCGCATACCTCTACTTTCTTCTCAGGTTGAGGATCAATCCAATTGACGAATGGAGAAGAAACCGTTAATCGGTGAGGTCCCACTGTTTCCTGAGGTCGGCATACCCCTTCTTGATGACATCGAAGATGATCTTGATCTTCTCGTTGTGATGGATGAAAGCCGACTTCATCGCATTCACCGTAATCTTTTCCAGATCCCGCAACGTCAATCCGTAGTAATCGGATGCCAGTTCCATCTCCTTGGTGAGGGTGGTGTCACTCATAAGACGGTTGTCGACACTAAGGAACACCCTGAAGTTGTTGTGGAAGAATATATTGAACGGATGATTGGCAAAATCGGGAGCCGCACCAGTTCCCACATTGCTGCTCAGGCACATCTCGATCGGAATACGTCGGTCACGAATGAAATGGGCAAGGGATCCCATCTTCTCGATCTTTGTTCCCTCGATCGTCATGTCGTCGATGAGACGGGTGCCATGACCAATCCTATGGGCTCCACAGACCTGGATCGCTTGCCAAATCGACTCAAGTCCGAAACCTTCCCCCGCATGGATGGTGATGTTGAAATTCTGGTTCCGTATATATTGGAAAGCCTCCAAATGCTTCTTGGGAGGATATCCGCTCTCATCACCTGCGAGATCGAACCCCACCACTCCACGGAAACGATAGGCAACCGCCAGTTTGGCCACCTGCAACGAGAGGGAGGGATTTTGGTTTCGTAGGGAACAGAGGATCACCCCATAGGCGATCCCACTGCGGCGCTTGCCTTCGTCCATTCCTTCGAGCACCGCTTCGACCACCTCCTCCATGGACAAGCCCTTGGCCGTATGAAGGATGGGAGCGAATCGTATTTCGGCATAGACCACCCCATCGGCAGCCAGATCCTCCAAAGCCTCGATGGCAACCCTTTTGAGGGCTTCTGGGGTCTGTAGCACCGAAACGGTTACTGCGAAGGTCTCCAGATAGAGGGGTAGACTCTTTTGGATGCATCCTCGTGCGAACCAAGAGGCAAGTTCGGTGGGATTTCTGCTCGGCAATCCGATTCGATGCGCATCAGCAAGCTCTATGATGGTTGAAGGACGGAGGCCTCCATCAAGATGATCGTGCAATTCCACTTTGGGAACACGTGAGATGAGTTCTTTCGTCAACATACCCCGATAGTACTATGGGAAGTAGGTATGGGCAAGAAAATTGGATAACCGATAGGGTCTCCCCCTTTACTCGGGCGCTATTTTCCATAATAGTTAAAATGATTCAAAATTACCGAGGAGGTATACATCATGGATCGGGAGAAACTTCAAGAAAAATTGCTTACCGCAGCAGATAGCGCGAAAAAAGCCGATACAGTAGCCAAACTCTTGCAACAGGGAGCCGATGTGAATGCCACCGATTCATTCGGGCTCACTCCACTTATGCGCGCCGCGCTATTCAACTCAAACGCCGATGTCATCAAAATCTTGGTGGCCGCTGGAGCCGATGTGTTCGCACGTGAGCCACAATACAAATCTACCGCACTGCAGTTGGCCGCCAACCACAACCCCAGTCCGAAAGTGATCGAAGCCCTGGTTGAAGCCGGCTCCGATATCCACGACGTGAACTACCTTGGGGAAACCGCCTTGGTGATGGCGGTGAACAGCGGAAATGAGACCAAAGTCATCTCAGCACTCATACGTGCGGGAAGCGATGTGAACGCCCGTGATTACCAAGACAGATCCGCACTCGATTACGCGCGCATGTCGCGCCGTTCCTATGTGGTGAAACTACTCAAGGAAGCCGGTGCGCATTGAGAATGTATAATAATGAATGAAAATGGACCGGTATCCTTCACGGAGCCGGTCCATTGTACGATTAGTCGGCAAGTTCCCTATGGACCATCGCTCCACGAATCTCATTCTGCAATGCTACTATGAGAGCCGTCACTTCTCCAGCCAAATTCTCCAAGGTGAATGAAAGGCTTTGTTCCGGTTTTGCCCGCAGCTTCACCTCGACCTTTCCCTCCTTGAGGGAACGGTTGCCGAGTGTGAGCCTGATCGGAACTCCTATCAGGTCGGCATCTGCGAATTTCACCCCTGCCGACTCCTTTCTATCGTCGTACAACACTTCAATCCCTGCATCGACCAGATTCCTGTAGATACCTTCGGCAATTGCGGTGTCCTTCACCAATGAAACAAGATGGACTTGATAGGGAGAAGTGGAGATCGGCAGCATCAAGCCCGCATCATCGTGGTACTCTTCGGCCAAGCAAGCGAGCAGGCGCCCCACCCCTATACCATAGGAACCCATCACCACCGGTTTGCGTACTCCCGCCTCATCCTGGTACATGCATCCCATCGATTCCGAATAACGGGTTCCCAATTGGAAGATGTTTCCCACTTCAATTCCCTTGCTCTGTTTCAACGGATTGCCACACACAGAACAGACATATCCCTCGGCCGCCGAGGCTATGTCGGCAACGATTCCCGTGTAATCCCTTCCAAAGTTGGTGTTCAGCAGGTGGTAATCCACCTTGTTCGCACCAGCGACCAGGTTGGAGGATTCGGAGACCGAATCGTCCACCACCACGACCACACCTTCGGTACAACCGATGGGACTACCGAATCCCGGCTCCATACCGGCGGCCTTGATCTCCTCGGCATGTGCGGGACGGAGGGAATTGGCCTTCACCGCATTCTGCAGCTTGTTCTCCTCGATCTCCAAATCGCCACGAACCAGACCGACGATCAATTTTTCCTGCTCCTCGCCACTCTTGTCATCAACGAAGGTTCCGACCATGAAAAGGGCCTTGGCGGTTTTTGCCTTTGGAATTCCGAGGAAATTCGCCAAATCCTCTATGGATGCGCAATCTGGAGTGAGTTTCTCCACGACAGGAAGCATGTCCTCCTGCTTTGTGATCTTCTTGAACACAGCCACCTGCCTGTTGGCCGTATAGCCGCAATGGGGACAGGTGATGATCGTGTCCTCGCCAATGGGTGAGAGGTACATGTACTCATGGGCCACCTTGCCTCCCATCATGCCCGAATCGGAACCGACGGCGATGGTGGGAAGTGCACAACGGTCGAACACCCGGAAATAGGCGCTGTAGTGGGCCTTGTACTGTGTAACCAACCCCTCATGATCACGATCGAAGCTATAGGAGTCCTTCATGGTGAACTCACGTACCCGGATGAGTCCGGCACGGGGACGGGGATCGTCTCGCCACTTGGTTTGAAGTTGGTAGACCATCTGGGGAAGGCGCTTGTAGGAATCGATTTCGAAACGTGCGATATCGGTGACACACTCCTCGTGGGTCATCGCCAATACCATGTCACGTCCCACCCGGTCCTCGAACCTGCTCATCTCCTTGTCGATGCTGTAGTATCGTCCGGTTTCCTTCCAGATATCGGCGGGATTGACCACGGGCATCAAAATCTCCTGTCCTCCAATCCCATCCATCTCTTCACGGATGATAGTCTCGATCTTGCGAATGGATCGGAGTCCGAACGGCAGTAGTGAGAAGATGCCGGCTCCAAGCTGCTGGATGAATCCGGCGCGAACCAAATACCCGTATCCCAAACTCTCCGCTCCCGCGGGAACCTCCCTAAGGGTTCGGGAAAAGACGTGTGACATTCTCATGCAGAAACTCCTTCTCGGCGGTGGTCCGCCAGGCGCACATTGTAGCAGAATGGTGCATGGTGCTCAACGGTACACTTCTCTTTCCCTACGAAAATGGGGTAGAGTGGGGTTGGAGGAACCCATGGATATCACACGTTTTACATCTGAACGGGATGCGGTCGCTTCTTTGATGAGCCGGCTCTATACCTGTCGTCTGACCACCACCAGTGGAGGCAACATCAGCTTACGACTCACGGATGATCTTTTCTGCATCACCCCTTCGAAGCTCGACAAGGCGAATCTGGTGGGACAGCAGGTCGCGGTGGTGACCATGGAGGGAGAGAATCTTACTCCGGACCTCCCTCTCAGCATCGAATCCGAAATGCATCGGAAAGCGTTGTCGGCCCGACCCGATATTCGTGCGGTGGTACATGCGCATCCCTGTTACGCCTCCGCATTCACTGCGATGAATCGTCCGATCAATACCAAGTTGTTGGCTGAATCTTGGTTCCTGCTTGAAGAACCGGCCTTTGCTCCTTACCAACGAATGGGAACAATTGATCTTGCGCAGGAGGTTGCACTTTGTCTGAAGGGCTCCAATGTGGTGCTCATGGAGAACCATGGGGTGCTTACCGTGGGGAAGACTCTCATCGAAGCATTCGACCTCATCGAAGTATTGGAGAACAGCGCCAAGATGACCTTCGTGACCGAGATGCTTGCGGCAAACGGAGGAGGATGGAAGCCCAGTCCGCTGGACAACGACAGATGTGAAGAACTGATGCGTATGAAGCGGGGCCTATGAAGCTACAATTGGAGACCATACCCGTCTGGGATGGAGTGAAAAGCAATTCGGAGTGTTTCCTCTGTGATCTCATGCTCAACGCGGAGACCGATGCGATCGCCTATTACCTGGGAAGTTCGGTCATGCATCCCGAAACCAGGGTGAAGGTGAACGAGAGGGGCTTTTGTCCCACCCATTGGCAGGCATTGGCCGAAGCGGGAAGTCCCCAATCCCTAGCCCTCATCGGTCACACCTATATCCAGAGGACAAGGGAGGAATTGCACACTCCAATCAAGAATCTGGCGAACACCAGGACTGGCAAGAAGACCTCCATCGCGGTTAGACAGTTGGTTGAAACAGTGAGGAAACGGGAACACGGATGCATGGTGTGCACCGATATGGCCAAACGCCTTGAACGCTATGCCTACACCACAGTTCACTTGTGGCGCGATGATCAGGACTTCAGACAGGAATTCTCACAGGGGAAGGGTGTGTGCCTACACCATATGGAATCGTTGCTGGACGTTGCCCCGAAGGTATTGAAAACGGAAACGTTCCAACAGTTCTCTTCGGAATTGGTTCAAATGGTACAGGACAACTTGAAAAGACTGGAGGACGACATCTGGTGGATGACCCAAAAGTACAAGGCCGAACATATCGATTCACCTTGGAACGGCTGTGAGGATGCCCATAGACGACTGGTGGGCAAGATTATCGGGAAGGGGAGGATCTTCTCCGACTCTTGATGTCCAGCTTGAGTTGCCTGGCATCGGCGGACACCTCGCTTACCTGGCGTCGTCTGAACAATTGACAATGTTTCTCATTGCGCAGGAAATGGTAATAGTCGATCGTCGTCTCATCAGCCCGGTAGATGAGAATGTACTCCTTGTTGGGAAGAAATGCCAATCCCAATGCCAATTCACAATTTCCCCTGACCTTCATCGCATGCAAATCGAGCAACTCCTGCTCCGATAGGTATCCTTCCCTACACACGATGGCCATGAGACGCACCGGTTCGCGCATGTTCCTGTTGTGGACCACAATATCGGGGAGCATTGCATTCGGTTCATCAAGGACAGGGGCGCACATGTCGACGAACAGAGTATGCTTCTGTTGTGTCGAAAATCCTGGGTGCAAGCCCTGTTCGAGATGATGGGCGAGCCTATGGCATACCGCCATGCGGTTTCTTCTCCAAGAGAAGAGTTGCCCATCCTGGTCCACCAATTGGGACAAGGCATGGATCTGCGTTTCAAAGAGACGAATCATACCGTATCGTTCGTGTTCGAGGATATCCATCACGCCCATTGTAGCACACCCGTCAACCGTTGCAACAAATTGCGTTCAAGAGAACGTGATGTTCCACTCCATCTCGGCAACCTTCGCGATTGTGTTGAACACCGAACAGTAGCGCGTGGCAACTTCGAAGGCCTTGTTGAATTTCGCTTCGTCTTCAACACCCTGAGCAACCACAGCGATGGAACAGGTCTTCAATGTGGCGACCTTCTCATCCCTCTTCACTCCGGTTACATCGATATCGACCGACGAGTAGGTCAACTGCATCTTCTGAGCGATCGAGTCGAAGGTACTGAACAAACAGAAGGAGAGTCCTCCGAGCAACAGTTCATAGGGTGCGAAACCATTGTCCTGAGGTCCGAGCTGCAATTTGGAACCTCTGTCGGTGACAAGTGTACCGTCATGCAATCCATACTGTGTGGCAATGTGTATCTTCTGTTCCATGTTTTCCTCACTTTGGCATGTGATACCGTTAAGATACCCAAATGGTGCGACTAGGTAAAGTCGCGGACCATCGAACTACCCGCCAAAGCTCCCGTCGACCAAGCGGCCTGCAGGTTGTATCCTCCGGTATCGCCATCGATATCGAGGACTTCCCCTGCGAAATAAAGCCCCTTCACAATTCTCGATTCCATGGTCTTTGGATCCAGCTCCCTCAGATCCACTCCCCCCGAAGTGACCATTGCCTCTGCAAAGGCTCCTTTCAATGAAATGGTGAAGCGCTGTTCCGAGATGAGTCGTGCAAGTGGTGCAAGGGTCTTTCGTCCGGTTTCGGCAGCTTTTCTTGTGCCATCGATGCCCACTGTAGCCATGAGCCATTGTGAGAGTTTCATCGGTAGTCCCATTCTATGGACCGCAGTCGACAGTTGTCCATTCCCGATGCTGTTGCACAACCGCAGCAGTTCATCCTCGATCACTTTCGCACTTCTTTTCCTTCCCCTTTCATCCGGCAACCAACAGATTTCGATTTCATCTCCAGTGTTCAAGTACCGACTCGTATCGAGGACCACAGGACCGCTCAACCCTGTGTGGGTGATGAGAAGGGGCCCTGAAGCAGTTTTTCCATCGGGTAGGGTCAACACCACCCTATCAAGAGTGATGCCGCTGCACACGGAGAGCGACTTGTCATCGATCGAAACGCCACAGAGGGCAGGTCTTGCAGGAACAATATGATGTCCGAGACTCTTTGCAAGGGCATAGCCATCACCGGTGGAACCGGTACGCGGATAGGACATGCCTCCCGTGGCCACCACAAGTGCAGCGACTTCATCGATACGGGTTTCCCCTGCATACAATTCGAACGTTTCCCCGTTTGTATATCGAACCTCTGTAATCCTTTGATTGCCTATGATCGATACTCCGGACGTTTTGCATTGGGAAAGGAGAATCTCCAAGACATTGGAGGCTTTGAACGAGGCGGGAAAGACCTTGTCGTCATCCCTGACCACGAGTGGTAGTCCCATCGCCTCAAAAAGACCCATGGTCATATGGGGAGTAAGGGAGTGCAGTGCATGGGAGAGGAATCTTCCATTGTTGCCGTAGTGGAGCAGCATGTGTTCCACCGAAGCGTCCCTGGTGATGTTGCACTGTCCACTTCCGGTGGCGAGCAATTTCCTTCCAGCCCTACTGTTTCTTTCGTAGAGGATCACTTGAGCAGCGGAAGCTTCTTTCGCGGCATGATGGGCGGCGAAGAGCCCAGCGGGCCCTCCACCGATCACCGCAAACCTTCTTGTGGTGTTCACTCGTCCTTCGCAGGCTGTTTGATGATCAGATGGAGATCATCGAGCTGAGCCTGATCCACATAGGAAGGAGCATCATCCATCGGTGAGACCATCGCGGTATTCTTCGGGAATGCGATCACTTCCTTGATGGAGGTCTCTCCCGCCATGATCATCACCATTCTGTCGATTCCCGGTGCGATACCCCCATGTGGTGGTGGTCCATAGCGGAATGCATTGAGTAGGAATCCAAATCTCTGTTCGGCTTCATCGTCGGGGATATTGCAGATGCGGAAGATCCTCTTCTGCAACTCCACATCGTGGATTCTTATCGAACCGGAAGCCACTTCGTATCCATTGAGCACCAAGTCGTAGAGGTCTCCCTTCACGCTACCCGGATCGGCTTCCAACGTATCGAGGTATTGGGCCTGGGGCATGCTGAACATATGGTGGGCAGCCTCCCAATGTCCCCGTTCCTCATTGAACTCGAAGAGGGGGAAATCAATGATCCAGCAGAAGGCGAATGCAGTCGGATCGACCATGTTCAGATCTTTGGCCAGCTTGATCCGTACGGCTCCCAAGGAATTGCAGGTTTTCTTCCATTCATCGGCGACGAAGAGGATCATGTCTCCTTCGTGGGCATCCATACGCTCGACCAAGGCGGATTCCAGTCCCTCGAAGAATTTTGAAACGCCTCCTTCAAGCGCACCATTGGAACCGACCTTCATCCAAGCGAGACCCTTTGCTCCATATACTTTCGCGGCATCTTCAAGTGCGGTGATGTATTTTCGTGAGTAGGCCACCGCTTCCGTCGCCGGAGCCTTGAGGGCCTTTACGCAACCGTTGTGTTCAAGCACGGTCTTGAACGTACCGAAGGTGCTTTTGACCGCGATATCATCGACATCGACGAGCTCGAGACCATAACGGAGATCGGGCTTGTCGACTCCATAGGTATTCATCGCATCGAACCAGCTGAGACGGGTGAAGTTGTGCGGCAGATCGACATCCATCACCTTTTTGAAGACATCCACGAAGAGCTGTTCCATGAGTGAAAGCACATCATCCCGTTTTACGAAGCTCATCTCCAAATCGAGCTGGGTGAATTCAAGCTGTCTGTCGCCTCGGGCATCCTCATCACGGTAACATCGTGCGATCTGGAAATACTTGTCGAACCCACTCACCATGAGGATCTGCTTGAGCAATTGGGGACTCTGCGGAAGGGCATAGAACTTGCCCGGATAGAGTCGCGATGGGACGAGAAAATCCCGCGCACCCTCGGGTGTCGATCTGATGAGGGTGGGAGTCTCTATTTCGTAGAACTGCCTGTCGCTGAGGAACTCGCGGATCGCCCTCACGAAATCGTGACGAAGCTTGATCCTCCGTTGCATACCACCGGAACGGAGGTCGAGATACCTATACCTGAGACGGGTGTCTTCTTTCGCATCCGACTCTTCGTCGATCATGAAGGGGACCGGCTCGCAGGTGCTCAGCACCTGGAGATCGGAAACCGAGACTTCGATTTCTCCGGTAGCCATCTCGGGATTGACCATGGAATCGGGACGTGCCTGTACGGTTCCTTCCACGGCAACGCAGTATTCCATATGCAACCGATCGGCTGTCTTGCGCACCTCTTGTGCAACGTCTTCACCCACGACCACCTGGGTAATTCCATACCTGTCCCTGAGGTTGATGAAATGGATTCCACCATGGTTCCTATCCCTGTGGACCCACCCGTTGAGGACAACCTTCCTGCCCTCGTCCGCTTTCCGTAATTGCCCGCATGTGACGGTTCTCTGCTTGTATTCCATGGGCGCAATATAGCATGTAGGTGAAGGTGTTTCAATTGGAAAGAGAACCTTCACGAAAGGTTGACGAATTCCATATGGTGGAGGAAGATGGGGATGGGGGTCATCCATGGGTTCCGAGGTCCAGCCATTGGTCGTCAGCGCGAGCCGGCGAACGGACATTCCCAACTACTACGCACCATGGTTCTTGGAGCGGTTGCGACAAGGATATGTATTGGTGAGAAACGTTCGGGACCATCGCAAAGTGCGGAAAGTGGACCTTTCGGTCGAGGCGGTCGCCTGCATCGTCTTCTGGACAAAGAATCCCGCTCCTTTGGTGGAGTACCTTTCCCATCTCGATTCCCACCGTTACTATATGCATTATACGATCACCGGTTATGGTTCCGATATCGAACCGAGGATCCCTCCGATAGGGGAATCGATCGACCGCTTCAGGCGTATCGCCGAACATATTGGACCACAACGCATCATATGGCGATACGACCCGATATTCTTCAATGCCACCTACCCATTGGAGTATCATATGGAAATATTCGCAAGAATAGCTGCCCAATTGGGAGGGTACACCACCAGATGTGTGTTCAGCTTCCTCGATCGCTATCGTCATCTCGAAGCGACATTGGATTCCTTGGGTATCGGACCTTTTCGGGAATCCGACCTACACACCTTGGCACAACATATCTCGCAACACTGCAAATCCAATGGGATGGAAGTCCAAAGTTGTGCCGAGCCTTATGATCTCAGCAGCTATGGCATCACCCACGGGGCCTGTATAGATGCGCAATTGGTGGAGAAGTTGAGTGGGATTGCATTGCCCGAGAAACGTGACAGGAGCCAGCGGCCAGATTGCAGATGTGCACCGAGTATCGATATCGGAATGTACAACACGTGTTTGAACCTCTGTTCCTATTGCTATGCCAACCACAATACCCAACTGGTGCATGCGAACTATGCCAAGGCGAGAAGTACTTCGGAATTCATTGTGGGAGCGAGGGAACACGGTGATGTCATCGAAGAGAAGATTCCTGTGGCAACACAAGTACAACTTTCGTTGTTCGGTGCACATGATGAATGAGATTATCGTGATCGTATTCGTTCGAGGGCTTCGATACGGTTTTCATTGGCCACTGCAAGCATCAATTTGATCCGATTCTCCTGATTCACCCTGGTGGCTCCCGGGTCGTAATCAATGGGGACGATGTTCACTTGTTCATCAAGTTCCTTGAGACGCCGTATCATGCCTTTGCCGACGATATGGTTGGGAAGGCAACCAAACGGTTGCACACAAATGATATTCCTGTAACCCAATTCGGCGAGATCGCGCATTTCGGCGGTCAACAACCAACCTTCTCCCATCTTGCATCCCAAGCTGATCACCTCTTCGGCCGATTCGATCGTCCTTTCGAATGGTACGGGAGGGATGAATCGCTTGATCCGATCCACCTCGGATATCATGATCTTTTCGAGGATCGCAAGGTAGCGCTTGAGATACCACATGATGAGATACCGAATCTTGCTTCCCCCGTACAACTTGATATCCTCAAGTTGATTCTGCAAGCCATACAACATGAATCCGAGAAGACCGGGCACCATTACCTCGCAAGATTGGGTCGCAAGGAAATCCTCCAGGTGGTTGTTGCCGAGAGGGGCGTACTTCATGTAGATTTCACCGACTATACCGACTTTTATGACCGGACGGTCGTAGTCGGTGGCAATGGTGGCGAATTCAACCACCATCTGGCGAAGGTCCTTCGCCATCGCCCGTTTCGTGTAGCCTTTTCCCCTACGGTACCGGTCGCTCAACCGAGCGATCCACCGGTCGACCAATCTTTGGGTATCTCCATGGTTCACCTCGTAAGGCCGCACTTGGTTCCTCAGCAACATCAATGTATCGCCACAGAGGAGTGCCGCGATGCCCTTGCGCAACATGCGGAAGGTAATGCGGAATCCACTGTTGCGGTTCATTCCCTTGAGATTCAACGATACGATGGGAATAGAGGCATACCCTGCATTGTCGAGTGCTTTTCTCAACAGATGGATGTAGTTGCTCGCCCGACACCCTCCACCGGTCTGGGTGATCGCAAGGGCCGTCTTCGTCAGATCATACTTCCCGCTATCAAGCGCATCGATCATCTGTCCGATCACCAGCAGAGCAGGGTAACAGGTATCGTTGTGCACATGCTTGAGACCTTTTCTGACCACTTGGGGTCCTTCATTTTCCAATAGTTTGACAGTATAGCCCTCATCCTTCAGTACATTGACCAGAAGGCGGAACTGGATGGTCGCCATGTTTGGAGCGAGGATGGTATGGGTATCACGCATTTCGCGTGTGAACACCGGTTCAATCGGCTGCATCGGAGAACTCCTGTTGTGCGATGGCGGAGAGCAAGCTTCTGAAGCGAATCCTGACGGCTCCAAGGTTGGTGATCTCGTCAATCTTGATCTGGGTATACATCTTGCCCGCCGATTCAAGGATATCCCTCGTCTCGTCGCTGGTGATCGCGTCCACTCCACAACCGAACGAAACCAGTTGCACCAGCTGCATGTCGGGTTCATGTGCGATCGCCTTAGCCGCCGCATAGAGACGGGCGTGATAGGTCCACTGGTTCAGCACATGGACATCGAACCGTTCGACCCTGTCCGAAATGGCATCCTCGGTGAGTACCGCGACATTGAAACCTGCGAGCAACTTGTCGATTCCATGGCTCACTTCGGGATCGACATGGTAGGGCCTGCCTGCAAGCACGATGATCTGTTTACCTTCGGTTCGTGCCGCATCGATGATCTTCCGTCCTTGTTCCCTTGTCCGTTCGAGGTAAGCTTCGTGGGCACAATAGGCTGCATCCGAAGCTTTTCTCATCAACTTCATATCTATTTTGCCGAAATAAGGAGCCAAGAGCTTCGCCATTTTTCTTGGGAAGTCCTTCCTCCTATGAAGTCCCACATGGCCGTCGATGAAATTGATCGATCTCACCTGTTCCATATTCGCGGCGATCACCTCGGGATAGTAGGCGACCACGGGACAGTTGAAGTGGTTCACTCCCAAGCCCTCGTCAAGATTATAGGTCATGCAGGGGTAGAAGATGGTGGAGACTCCGGCATCCAACAGTGCCTGTACATGTCCATGCATCAGCTTGGCGGGAAAACAGACGGTATCGCTCGGAATCGTTGCTTGGCCCGAGAGATAGAGCTTTCTGTTCGACTGGGGTGAGATGACGATCTTTCTTCCAAGCACCTCGAAAAAGGCTTTCCAGAAATGGATGAGCTCGTACATGTTCAGTCCCATCGGAATCCCGATCGCATCCTCGGGAATCTCTTCACCCAATTGGCAGCCGAGCTGTTCGATCTCGGCAAGTTTCCAGCTGTAGATGTTGAGGTCATCGAGCGCTGCCCGATTGGTGACCGGTCTTTCACATCGGTTTCCGCTGATGTACCGTTTGCCGTTGGTGAAGGTGTTGATGGTCAATCGGCAATGGTTCGTGCACAATCTGCAGGTGGTGACCTTCACTGTATGCTCGAACCGCTTCAGAGCATCGGCCGCAATGATGGTGGAACTGTCATGGCAGAATTGTTTCGCATGCAATGCCGCTCCATAGGCACCCATCAGCCCCGCGATATCGGGACGAACGACGGGTGATCCCAGTTCGAGCTCGAAAGCTCTCAATACGGCATCGTTGTGGAACGTACCACCTTGTACCACAATGTGCGTACCGAGGCTATCGGCGCTGGTTGCGCGGATCACCTTGTAGAGGGCATTCTTCACCACACTCACCGATAGGCCCGCACTGATATCCTCTACGGGAGCTCCCTCCTTCTGGGCTTGCTTGACCGATGAATTCATGAATACCGTGCAACGGGAACCGAGATCCACAGGATGTGTGGCAAAAAGGCCGAGCTTGGCGAACTCCTCTATCCTGTAGCCCAAGGCTTGTGCAAAGGTCTGGAGGAATGAACCACAACCCGAGGAACATGCTTCATTGAGGTAGATGCTGTCGACCGCTCCATTGTGGATCTGGAAACATTTGATGTCTTGTCCACCGATATCGATTACGAAATCGACCCCGGGCATGAAGGTTTTCGCCGCGGTGAAATGGGCTACGGTCTCCACTAGTCCCTCATCGATACCGAATGCGGCCCGAATGATGTCCTCTCCATAGCCGGTTACCGCACTTCCTTTGATGTATATGTCGGGATATTCAGTGTACAGGCGTTCAAGTACTCCACGGACAATCGGGACCGGATTGCCGCTGTTGCTCTGATATGTCGAATCGACGATCGTTCCATCCTGGTCGATGGCCACCGTCTTCACCGTGGTCGATCCGGCATCGATTCCCAGATAGATGCCGGAGGTACGGCCATCGATTGTTCCCCTGGGAATCGTTGCCTTCGCATGTCGTGAGAGGAATTCGTCATATTCCTCCTCATCATTGAACAAAGGTGGCATGGATACCACCGAATCTTCTATCTTGTGGTTGCGCAGCTGATTGACTGCTTTCGAAAGGTCTATTGTAGTGGTCGCACAGTAGGCCGCTCCCAAGGCAACATAGTAGAGCGAATGTTCGGGGCAGAGCCCGGTGGTATGCAAAGTGGAGTCGAAGGCTTTCCTCAGTTGGCTTAGGAAGGTGAGTGGTCCACCGAGATAGACCACCTTGCCCCTGATGGGACGACCTTGGGCCAGTCCCGCAATGGTCTGGTTCACCACCGCTTGGAAAATGCTGGCAGAGATGTCGCTCTTTCTGGCTCCTTGGTTGAGCAACGGTTGGATATCGGATTTGGCGAATACTCCACATCTTGAGGCGACGGTATAGGTCTTTTCGGCTTTCGCCGCTTCACGATCCATATCAGCGGCGGATATCTGCAATAATGACGACATCTGGTCTATGAATGCACCGGTTCCTCCGGCGCAGGACCCATTCATCCTCACCTCCATCCCTTGGGACAGAAAAAGTATCTTCGCATCCTCACCACCCAATTCGATGATCACATCGGTATCGGGAACCAGTCGACGTGCGGCGACCCTGGTGGCATACACCTCTTGTATGAATGGCAAGGAACTTCTATCGGCCATACCCATCCCGGCGGATCCGCTTATCATGAGCTTGGCCGGCTCTCCTTGCAGGATCTGGGAGTGGATATGCTCCAATAAACGGGCCGAATGGGCCGTGATCTGGGATAAATGACGCTCATATGTCGAATAGACGATGCGGTTCTCCGAATCCAATACCACACATTTGATAGTGGTGGAACCAACATCCAAACCGATAACCAAATCTGAATCCTCCCGACTTTCGTCGATTCTATCGTTGAACCGAGGCTTTGCCTAGATGATCCGATCACGCAGGCATCACATCGAACCGTTCGAACTGAGCCATGTGGAGATCGGCGTAGAAACCTCCCTTCTCCAATAGTGATTCATGGGTACCCTGTTCCACAATGTCTCCATTGTCCATCACCAGGATCAAATCGGCATTCCTGATGGTGGACAACCGGTGGGCGATGATGAAACTTGTCCTTCCCACCATCAACCGGTCCATCGCCTCCTGAATCAGTACTTCGGTCCTCGTATCCACACTACTGGTCGCCTCATCCAGAATAAGGAGACTGGGATTGGCCAATATTGCTCTCGCTATGGTGACCAGCTGGCGTTGCCCCTGCGAGATGTTGCTCGATTCCTCATTCACCACCATATCGTAACCATCGGGCAATGTGTGGATGAAGTGGTCGATATGGGCAGCTTTTGCCGCTTCCTCCACCTCTTCGTCGGTGGCATCCAATCTTCCATAGCGGATATTATCCCTAATGGTTCCGTTGAAGAGCCATGCATCCTGGAGCACCATTGCGAAATGGGAACGAAGATCGGTACGTGAAAGGGTGCCAATGTCCAACCCATCGATGAAGATCGATCCTTCATCGATTTCATAGAACCGCATAAGCAATTTCACCATGGTGGTTTTTCCCGCTCCGGTCGGTCCTACGATCGCCACCTTCATACCCGGTTCCACCTTTGCGGTGAAGTCCTTGATCACGGGATGTTCCTTGTCATAACCGAAATGGACATGGGAGAACGATACCTCGCCCTTCATTCGTCCAAGTGTACAGCTCACCGATTCCTCCAGCTCTTCCGTCCCGTCGAGGAATTCGAACACCCGCTCGGCTGCAGCGGCGGTGGATTGAAGCATGTTCGTCACCTGTGCGACCTGTGCGATCGGTTGGGTGAAGTTCCTGATATACTGGATGAAGGCTTGGATATCGCCGACCGAGATGGTGTTGCGTATCGCCAAAGCACCTCCCAAAAGGGCTATCGCCACATACCCCAGATCTCCCAAGCCATGCATCACAGGCATCATCAATCCACTGAGGAACTGTGACTTCCACGCCGATTCGTAGAGTTTTTCGTTGGTGCTATCGAAGGTTTCCGTCATCTTCTGTTCCGCACAGAAGGCTTTCACCACCACATGACCGCCGAAAACTTCCTCGACTTGTCCATTGATTTCGCCCAAGGAACGTTGCTGTGCGATGAAATGTTTCTGACTTGCCTTGACAACCCGGGAAATGAAGAGCATGGACAATGGGAGAATGACCAACGTAACCACAGTCATGAGCCAACTGATGGAAAGCATCATGACCAATACCCCCACCATGGTGGCGAAGGCGGTGAGTATCTGGATAAGTCCCTGGTTGAGGTTTTGCCCCAATGTGTCGATATCGTTGGTGACCCGTGAAAGGATCTCTCCATGACTGGTTTTGTCGAAACTGGTCATCGGCATGCGATGGATCTTGTCCGCAATCTCTTTCCTCAAGTTTTTCGCGATCCTTTGGGTGATCGTGCTCATGATGTAACCTTGGCTGAACATCAAGAGCGAGCTGGTGAGGTAGAGTACCAACAGCGTGAGCAATATGCTGGCTACACGTGTGAAATCTATTCCCGATCCACCTCTCAGACGACCGGTGATTCCTTCGAAGATGGTGGTTGTGGCATTTCCCAAGATTTTGGGACCGAGTATCGAGAATACCGTTCCTCCGAGCGCGAACAGGATGACCGCGATTATGGAAAAACGATAGGGAGCCAAGCGTTTTCCCAGTCGTTTCGCAGCGCGGGAGAAGTTCTTCGGTTTCTCGGCGGGCATGCCCAAGCCGTGTCCTCTTCCCGGGCCCCTCATGGGACGATTCCGTTCATCCGCCATAGTGATCCATCTCCTCTTGTGAAAGCTGGCTTCTGGCAATTTGTCGATACACTTCACAAGTTTCCATCAATGAAGCATGGGTACCTTGCCCCACCAATCGTCCCTCATCCACTACCAGAATCTTGTCGGCTTGCAGTATGCTGCTGATCCGTTGGGCCACTATGATGACAGTGGTAGCGGTCAAATGCTGTTTCAACTTATTTCTCACCAGGTGCTCGGTTCTATAGTCGAGTGCCGAAAAACTGTCGTCGAATAGAAGAATTTTCGGTTTCGATGCAAGGGCACGCGCGATTGCGATCCGTTGTCTCTGACCACCGGAGACATTCTGTCCCCCCTGCGACACTTGGGATTGATACCCATCCGTCTTGTCCATGATGAATCGATGGGCTTGTGCGATGGTGGCTACATCGACCATCTTCTCCTCTGCTAGGGTCTCATCCGAGAACGCGATATTGGAGGCGACCGTTCCGCTGAACAATCTTCCCTGTTGGGGAACAAGACCTATGATCCTTCTCAGTTCATCCAATGCGAGCTTGCGTATGTCGATACCGTCGATCTCAATGGAACCTGTGGTGACGTCATGGAATCTTGGGATCAAATTGAGGATGGTGGATTTGCCACTTCCCGTACTGCCTATGATGGCAGTGGTGGCTCCCGCTTCCGCGGTGAAGGAAATACCGGACACCGCTTCTTCTGTCGCTCCACGATAGGTGAAACCAACATCACGAAACACCACTTTTCCACGGATGGGAGCTGAAAACCGCACGGGATTCTCCGGATCCACTATAGAGAGGGGAGTCTCAAGCACCTCCCGTATTCTTCCCGCCGATACCGAAGCCCGTGGCAACATGATGGTCAGCATGGTGATCATGATAAACGACATGATGATGAGCATCGCATATTGGATGAACGCCATCATGTCGCCGACCTGCATCGATCCTGTTTGGATATGTTGTGCTCCTTGCCATACGATCAACACTGCGGTGAGGTTCATGATCAACATCATGATGGGCATCATCGCCGACATGGCCCTGTTCACGAACAAGGTTGTGGCGGTAAGCTCGTCGTTGGCTTTTCCGAACCGTTTCTTCTCGTGCCCTTGGGTGTTGAACGCACGTATGACCTGTATCCCGATCAATGTTTCCCTCACAACCCTGTTCACCGTGTCCACCAGTACCTGCAACCGTTTGAACTTCGGCATGGCAAGGGCGAACATGGTGATCACCACTGTGAAGATTGCCAATACGGCGAGAGCTATGGTCCAAGCCATGGAACCATTGGTGCGAAGAACCCTGAACAGACCACCAAGGGCCATCAATGGAGCGAACACCACCACCCGGAGTATCATGACAAAGGATTGTTGAATCTGCTGGATATCGTTCGTGCTCCTGGTGACCAATGATGCGGTGGAGAACGAATCCATCTCGTCTTGACTGAATGAGACCACTGTATGGAACAAATCCGACCTCAATCGTTTTCCGAGAAGGGCTGCCACGCGGGAGGCGAAGAATGCCACAAGTATCGAGGACAGGACTCCCATGAAGGAGATTCCGATCATCATCAAGCCTGTGCGCATGATGTATCGGTTTTGGATCTTGCCGATATCCATTCCCAGCAGTTCGTGGTCCGCCCGAATGGTCGCTATCGCGGCCTGTCGTACGATATCGTCCGGAAGGGACTCGGCAGGGACCCCCATGCCAATGGTCGCAAGCGGCACCGTAAGGATATCTTCAAGTCGATCATCCTCGATTTGGAGAAAATAGCTGTTTCCTTCAGTGCCATAGGACCCGGTGACTACGGGAGCATCATCTCCATCCAATCGTGAAAGGATCTTGTCCATCAATTGTGTACTCATGACGGTCGGAACTGTGGATACGATTCCACCCTGTTGAATCCCCACATCCACGATATTTGAAGTGAAAAGGGGTAGGGTGAGATCGGCGACCACTTTCACCACCAGAAGGATGACGACCAGAAGGATCGAACCGGTCGATCTTTTTAGATATTTCAATACCATCGACATGGTTGATCCTCTTCTTGTGTGGCGTGGACGAGATTGTTTCTCATCTTGGATGCGAGTCGATCGAATGTTTCCTTCTCGTCCTCGGTGAAGCCAAGGAAGGATTCCTCTTCAATTTGCGCAAAGCCCACCATGGCTTTCTCCACCTGGCGTCTCCCTTCTTCGGTGATGCTCACACGGTATACCCTTGCGTCGTCGGGATCCTTGTGGCGAGTAACCAAGGACGCTTTCATCAATCGTCCGATCATCACGGTGAGTGTGGAGGCCTTGATGTAGAGGTGGGCGGCGATCTCCTTTTGGCTCAAAGCGTCGGTGTGGGACAATAGGGCAAGCAGATGGAACTGACCAGGATGGATTTGTGCCGACCCGAGCAGGCAATGGGCCCGGACGAATCTGAGGCGACTGATTTGCGTCAACAAGGGGATATCGTTGCATGTGGGGCATACCTGTTCCATGGGCACCTCGGTTACTTAGTTGTCTAATTAAAACGAAAACCCAAGGTAGGGTCAATAGGAAACGGAGTCGAAACGATCTCGTTCCGACTCCGATGTAGGAAGGACCATGTTACCTGCGTATTCTGATGGCACCACTGGTGGTTGAGAGCTCATGATGGCCCGAACCGTTTCCGATGGTGAAAAGTGTGGTCTTGCGATCCTTGGAAGTGGTTGTTCCATTTGGAAGGTCGGCGTTCACCGAACCTCCGATCGTATGTGTTTCGACCGTTCCCGTGAAAGATTTCACAAGGGTCATGTCGATCGAACCGCTGATGGTGTTGATCTCGGTGCGATCGGCTTCCACCAAATCCAGATCGACAGCTCCTGAAATGGAATCGATGGAAAGGTCATCATCAAGTACAGTGACCGAACCGAGTCGGATCGCACCGGAAACCGTTTCCACATCAATGGCAGAACCTTCCACGGATTTTCCTTCGATCCTCCCCGACACACTATGCAATTCCACTTCTCTATCCGCTACCAGTGTCTCGAAAGAGAGTCTCCCGGAAACCGTTTCCAAGGTGATCTCCTGCGCCTCGATCGGCATCGCGACCTCCAACCCTCCCGATACGGAAGAGATTTCCACGTCTCCCAGCAGCAGGTGCTTCGGAATCGTGATTCTCAACTCGGTACCGAATACATCGATCAAATCGATTCCAAATGTTCTCTTTTTCCTTACTTCGATGGAAATTCCATTTCGATGTGATTCGACCGAAAAGTTGAAACGATCGGAAGAGGGTCCTTCGAGAGAAACGGTGACGCTTCCCTTGCTATCGTTGGGTTCGATGATGACTTCGGGAATGTCGGCGCTTATCTTGAGTGAATCGTATTCGGAGATTTGCAATCTCTGACGATAGGATTCCCCGGAGGCCGCCAAAGGAAACATGGCGGCCATCAAAACCAGGAGTAGGACAGTCCGTTTCATTTCTCGTCTCCGTGAAAACGTTGGTCCCAATCACGCTCCTTGTCGAAGATTTCCTCCTCCATCCCTTCAACCTTCCGTTTGAGGTTCTCGAAGGTCTTCTTGAGGTCTTCCTTCGTACGGGTGAACCCATCCTGACCTTGTCTGTTCTGTTCCGATTCCTCATAATAGGTTCCATACCCAGGTTCCAGCGGCATGAAGAGTGCCACAACCGCGTAGATGATGACTCCCGGAAATATTCCCGTCACCAGAATCGATACCGCCACGATCGCCCTGAGGAGGTCGACCGGAAGGTCCCTCCAGTCGGCGATACCTTGGCAGACTCCGAATATCTTTCCCTTTCGGGACCTGTATAACCGTTTGGTTGCCATATCCATCCTTCCTATTCCTTTCCTTTGTTGTGTCTATCGCGGAGTATGATCTCGAGATTCTCGATCCGCCTCGCCAAATCCATGATTCCCTCTTCCAATTCCCGATCGCTTCTCCGTCGGCTATCGTCCTGGGAATCCTTCAAATTCCTCTTCTTTTCCTTCGCCTTGATGCTGGTGTGTATGACCCATGCGGCGAATAGAAACGGCGCGACTATGGCGACGACGGCGATCAACGTATCACTATTCATCATTCTCCTTCCCCCGAGAGCTCGGCATCAGCGTCCTTCGCGCTCTTTGCGAAGTTGTTCAAGCTCTGCTTCTATCTCATCCAATTCTTCCAAATCGGCGAACTTCGAATCCACATCCTTCTTGGGTCTGTTCAAGTCACCGAAGGCTTCCATCCTATCGACCTGCTGTTCCATATGGTCGAATCTTGATGCCGCGGCTTGATCCGAGGCCTTTCTGATGGTGTCGCTCGCAACCTGTTCCTCTTTGGCCCTCTTGGCACGTTCAACAATCGACTGATGCCTATGCCGCAATGACTGCAACTTGTCTTCAAGCTTGGCGATGTCTTCCTTGCTCTGTGCGATCATATCGTCATATCGTTGACGATCATCATCCATTCTTTCGAGATCCGACTGGGCCCTGCGCTTCTCCATCAAGGCCTCCCTGGCGAGATCTTCACGACCCTTGGAGATCGCCATCTCGGCTCGGCGTTTCCAACGTTCCACCAGGGATTCCAGCTCGTTGGCCTCCCTATCGAGTTTCGTTCGTTTGGCGATCTTGTCGGCACATGCGCTCTTCAATTCGATCAGCGTATCCTCCATCTCCTGGATCATGAGCCGTATCATCTTCTCTGGATCTTCGGCCTTGTCGAGCAAGGAATTGATGTTGGCGTTCACTATGTCCATGAATCTTGAGAAAATTCCCATACTGTACTCCTTCATTCGGCGATAACGGGTACTTCCATACCCTTCATCGAATATATTGCACAAACCGTGCCAACATCACAGCAGGCCTTCCGTGAACGGAAAAAACGGTGGTAATTCACATCCTGAACGGAAGTAACCTTGATTGTACTATATCTGTCAGGCTATGGGAATACATTTTGTATTGGTGAAAATAACCATCGTATGGTAGAATCCACCTATGGCAGAAGAACGATCCGGATATATGCAAGCACCTCTCGGTGAATCGGAAGTGTTTCTCAATTTCCAGCAGGCACTCAGTCGGGCCGCGACGGTGAACCGCAGCGTGCTGGTGGTGGGAGAGCGGGGGAGTGGAAAGGAGATCGCCGCGAGCAGACTCCATTATCTTAGTCCAAGATGGCAAAACAGATTGGTCACGGTAAACTGTGCCGCCCTTCCCCCTTCCCTGATAGAGACCGAATTGTTCGGGTACGAGGCCGGAGCCTTCACCGGTGCGACCAAAACCCGCAAAGGACGATTCGAAGAGGCCGAGGGAGGAACCCTCTTTCTCGATGAGATCGGCTTGATACCTCTTGAAGTCCAGGAAAAGATCCTGAGGGTGGTGGAGTATGGTACGTTCGAACGGGTTGGCTCCTCCAAAACCCATGAAGCCGATGTCAGGATCGTTGGTGCGACGAATGCGGATCTCCCCACACTTTGTGAACAGGGGAAATTCAAGGAAGACCTCTTGGACAGATTGTCGTTTGAAGTTCTGTTTCTTCCACCTCTACGTGAAAGGGGAGAGGACATTATTCTTCTTGCCGAGTTTTTCGCAGCCAAGATGTCGATGGAATGTGGCCACTTGGAATTGCCTGTCCTCAGCGATGAGGTGAAACGGCAACTGTTGGAATACCAATGGCCCGGCAATGTTCGAGAGTTGAAGAATGTGGTGGAACGGGCGGTGTATCGGGCCGAGGGGAAACAAATCGTTTCCATCCAGTTCAACCCTTTCGAGAATCCCTTTTCAACAACGGAAATACAACAAACCGAACAGTACGCTCCTGTAGGTTTCGATGGAATTCCCTTGTCCGAATACGATAGGACGAAACGCGATGTGGACATCGCGTTTCTCAAGAGGGCTTTGGAAGAGGGGCAGGGTAACCAGAAGGAAGCCGCGAAAGCCTTGGACCTCTCCTACGATCAATTCAGAGGACTCTACAGAAAATACAAGGATGCCTTGACGTAGGGAAGCCGCCACTTTGGGGTGACGGCTTCGACTGATGTGTATAACGTTCAAGGATCATGAATGTCCTTCGGGTTTCATCGCGATTGCGGCGACCAGGTAGAGGGCCCCAACAGGCCAGAATCCACTGGCGAAAAAGGCGATCACCATACCGAGGCGCAGTGGCCATGCCGGTATTTCCAGCCAGTCGGCGAAGCCTTGGCACACTCCCAGCAACATCCCGTTTCTGGACCTTCTCAAGGGGTGTCGTTTGGGTTCGAAATCCGACCATCCGTCCCGATATCCCCTTCGGTATTCGCTTCTTCTATATCTTCCATAGTCGTCGGTGTAATGGTAGTCCACGTCAACTCTCCTTCTTCTTGGTTTTCTTGGCCTTCATGGAAGCGAGTTCCGCTTCGATCTCTTCATCGGCCTCCATCTGTGCGAACTGTTTCTCCTTGGTTTGTGTTCCACCGGAGAATCCAGCCATTTCGGCATCGGCCTCCATTCTCTCGATCTTCTCTTCGAGCTCGGAGAATTTCCGGTAAGTGGTCTCGGCATCGATCTGACGCAAGGTTTCAACCACCTTCTTCTTCTCCTTGGCATGGTAAGCCCTCTGGACCAACATCCTCTGCTTGTCCCTTACCTCTTCCCTCTTCGCCTCCAGCTTGGCGATCTGTTCTTGCATCGAATCGATGATCGACTGCATCTGCAACAGCTCTTCCTCGAGTGAAGCGAGCCTTCTGACCACTCGATTCTTCTCAGTCAAAGCTTCCCTGGCCAAATCATCGCGGTCCTTCTCAACCGCAAGCTTCGCGCGGTTTTCCCATCGTCCAAGCAGCTGCTTGACCTGCTTGATCTCCTGTTCGATCACCGCTCTGTTAGCCAACCGCTCCGCTGTCGCGCTCTTGGCCTCCACCAGTGTCTCTTCCATCTCGGTAAGCATGTAACGGATCATCTTCTCCGGATCTTCGATCTTGTCGAGTTTCGCATGGACATTGGCGTTCACGATGTCTTTCAATCTTTTAAAAGTCTTCATATGGTCTCCTTTGTTGGCGGTGCCGTTGTGTGGCTTCCGTATTTTTTCTTCTTGACCATCTTCATGCAAAAGGCGTGCCAACTTTCTAAAAACCTCGATTCCAGCTATGAAATTTCAATGTTTTCAGTGAAAAGTGAACTCTAACCCATACCATGGGTCATCTCTTTTGAAAGTTTTGTCCCCATGCATTTGGTATTTTTTACCATTGCTCATGGCTCGTTTAACCGATAGAATATCATCATGGGAACATTGTTCATGGTGGCAACACCGATAGGGAATCTCGAAGACATCACCATGAGAGCGCTGGAAACCTTGCGAGCTGTCGATGTGATCGCATGCGAAGATACAAGGCATACCCAACGATTGCTCTCTCGTTATACGATCCAGAAGCGACTCATCGCTTGCCACGCCCATAATGAAGCGGCATCCGCCGATGGAATCGTGAAACTCCTCGACGAGGGCAACGATGTCGCCTTCGTTTCCGATGCGGGAACACCTGGAGTAAGTGATCCGGGGACCAAAGTGGTCCGGGCAGTGCGTGCAGCCGGGTTTCCGATTGTTCCGATTCCCGGAGTATCTGCGGTGGCCACCTTGGTATCGGTCAGTGGCTTCATCGGCAAGACATTCTTCTTTGAAGGGTTCCTCAGTCCAAAAGCGGGTAGACGAAAGAAGCGGTTGCTGCAGTTGCTCGAAAGGGAAGAGACCTTCGTACTCTACGAATCCCCATTCCGAATAGTGAAGCTTTTGGAGGAATTGGCCGTCTTGGCACCCACGAGAAGGGTGCTTGTGGGTAGGGAGATGACAAAGGCATTTGAAGAATTCGTGGAAGGTACGGCCGAAGAAGTGGCAACCGGGTTCTCAGGACGAACCTCGATCAAAGGTGAATTTGCGATCTGCGTCTCTCCCTCAGAGGTGGATGAAGTGCAATGATCACGATACGCAAGCTGGCAAGTCTGAAATCGGGAACCCGACAGCGGAAATGTGTCCGACTGCTTGAAATACTGCTTCAATCGTTACGACAGAACGATCCCTTCGATTTCGAATATCTCGTAGGTATCGTTGGATTGGTTGATGGGGATGATGGTGTGTTCTCCCCAACCACCCTCACCATGGCCAGGGACTTGCTCATCACGCTACGGGAACGGTCCTTCACCAAGGAGGGGCTTGTGTGGCCATTGGCCGATCTGGTGTACATGATGCACCTCGATTTGCATATGGAGCGGGCCGATTGGGATTTCATCGACCGTTCGGATGGCCGACTGGATCGAACGCATCGAACCGTAATGCCGTTCACCGTGGTGCTCGATAGAATTCGTTCTCCCTTCAATGTGGGATCGATCTTCAGGACAGCCGACTCCTTCGGAGTTCGTGACATCCAACTTGTCTCGCCCTGTGCGTCACCGGAACACCCGCGTTCCTTGCGCACCGCAAGGGGATGTACCGCAACCATCGGTTGGGAGACCAGAAGTCCACAAGGAATGATCGAAGCTTTGCAGGGGAAACAGGTGTTCGCACTGGAACTCGGTGGGCTGGAGATCTCCTCCTTTCCCTTTCCAAATGAAGGTGTGATGATCGTTGGTTCGGAAGAACTCGGTACAAGTGGTGAACTCCTTCAGGTGGCAGACGATTCCTTGGGAAGGGTGAGTATTCCATTGGCAGGCAGCAAAGGATCCCTCAATGTATCGGTTGCCTTCGGTATCGCAATGCATGCATGGTATTCCAATGTATCTTCAGAGGTGTGAGTCGTGCCGAGACGGTTGACCGTTGAACAGAATTTTGTACGAATGACGGAAACTCCCGTTCCCCGCCTGATCGCCACATTGTCGGTGCCCACGATCATCTCCATGTTGGTGACCACCTTCTACCATATGGCCGATACCGTATTCGTAAGTCGACTGGGAACACAAGCAAGTGGGGCTGTGGGAATTGTATTCGCACTCATGTCCATTATCCAAGCTTTGGGAATGACACTCGGTCTCGGTGCGGGTAACTATGTTGCCCGGCTCCTGGGAGCGAAAGAGAATGACAAAGCCAATCAGGTACTTTCAACCGCGTTCTTCACCGCACTGGGAATGGGAGGATTCCTCTGTGTGGTGGGGTTGTCGTTCCTTTCTCCATTCATGAGATTGCTGGGTTCCACCGAAACGATTCTTCCCTATGCCAAGGCGTATGGAGGGATCATTCTTTTGGGGGCGCCTTTGATGGCCGCCTCATTCGTGATGAACACCACATTGCGTTCAGAGGGCAATGCAGGCTTGGGAATGCGGGGAATTGTGGTCGGTTCGGTACTCAATGTGGTGTTGGATCCCCTTCTGATATTCGTATTCGGACTCGGAATCAAGGGAGCGGCGATCGCCACGGTATTCAGCCAATCGGTATCCTTTCTGATCCTACTCTCATTCTTTCTCCGTGGAAGGAGCACCCTCGTCCTATCGATCACCTGTTTCAGACCCCGCAAATGGCTCTACAAGGAAGTGCTTTGGACCGGCATGCCAGCCTTCAACCGACAGGGTATGGCGAGTGTCTCGATGATCGTACTGAACAATGTGGCCTCCCCTTACGGCGATTCGGCATTGGCGGCCATGGCCATCGTGACACGAACCATGCAATTCTTGGGATCGGCGCTCATCGGATTCGGACAAGGTTTCCAACCCGTATCGGGTTTCAGTTGGGGAGCAGGACGATATGATCGGTTGCGTCAGGCGTTCCGCTTCTCACTATTTACTGGAATCGTTGCCTTCTTCATCCTTGGAAGCTTGGGATTCGCCTTTGCCCCAGCTGTGATGCGTCTGTTCATCAAGACCGATCCCAAGGTTGTCGCAATTGGAGCGCTTGCGATGCGGCTCCAATGTCTGGCAATGCCGTTGCAGGCAACCTCCATCATCATCTCCATGTTGTTTCAATCGATAGGCAAGCCGAAACAAGCCTCGCTCTCCGCCCTTGCAAGACAGGGAATCTTCTTCCTTCCGTTGGTGCTCATACTTCCCCGGTTTTTTGGTGTGCTCGGAATACAAATGAGTCAGCCGCTGGCCGATGTGGCCACATTCTGCCTATCGATGGTATTCTCTACCCTATTTTGGAAAAGATTGAAGGAACACGGGATCAATTCTGGGGACGCGAGATATCGTAGAGATCCTTCAAGCGATCCTCGATCGAACGATTGAGAGTGTCCACTGGGAAATTGCCCTTCTGGTTCCTCTGTCCAGCCGGCCTGTCGGTAAGGATCTGCATTCCTTCATCGATGGTTTGCACAGGATAGATATGGAACTCCTTCCGTTCGATCGCGTCTATGATCTCATAGGGGAGAATGAGGCTCTTGATGTTTTGGGCAGGTATGATGACTCCGGGATGGTTCTTCAGTCCCAAACGTCGGCACACGCGATAAAATCCGGAGATCTTCTCATTGATACCTCCGACCGGCTGCAATTCCCCCATCTGGTTCACCGAACCTGTGACCGCGACATTTTGTTTGATGGGAATGTCTCCTATCGCCGAAAGCAGGGCATACAGTTCGCTTGAAGAGGCTGAATCGCCATCCACCTCGGCATACGACTGTTCGAAACAGATGCCCGAATAGATCGAGAGGGGGAAATTGCGGGCATACCGTTTCCTGAGGTATCCCTCCAGGATCAACAACCCCTTGTCATGAATCTCCCCGGACAACCCCGCCTCATGCTCAATGTTCACGATTCCCTCGGTTCCGGGGGCCACTGTCGCGCTGATGACGGTGGGAGTACCGAACGAACTGGAGCCACGATCGAGTACGGCAAGCCCATTGACCACTCCCGTCTTGTATCCATCAAGGGAAATGATCATCTCTCCTGTAGCAATCTCTTCGAATATCCTGCTCTCGGTCACGCTCGATACGTAGTCACGTTCCTGCATGGCCTTCAAGACCGCTTCCCGGTCGATACCCGTAGCGCCAAGGCTCTTGGCCCAATAGTCGGATTCCCTGAGCAGGTCGGCCACGAGCGAGAGTTGGGTGGTGAGTTCATCCCTCGATTCGGCTGCCAGTGCACTGAAGCGGAGCAGCTCTGCGATGGCACCATCGTCGACAGGGAGAAGTTGCTCCTCACGGGCCACCATACGGATGAATCCGATGCATCCGGCAAGGTTCTCCTTGGATGCTGGCATCGAATAATCGAATTCCGCCGAAACCTTGAACAATTTGAGAAAATCGGGATCATGCTCGCAAAAGGCATCGTAGGAATCCTCACTACCGACAAGCAATACCTTGACAGCCAATGGCACCGGCTCCGGACGGATTCCAGAAGATCGCGTTGCGTTTGTAGCCGAATTCTGGATCACCAACGCACCGGTGGTGAGAAACCGTTTGAAGGCCTCCCAGAGTCCTTCAACGGTAAGCATCTCTTCCGCGCTGATGATGATATAGCCACCGGCGGCACGGAGAAGTGATCCTGCGTGTATGGCAAGGAAGGGAAGATACCGCTCGTCTTTCGTCTCATTGGGAATGTCGAGCGAACCGAACAGATTGGCGAATGTCGGATGGGTTTCGAACAGGAGAGGACGACGGTTCGCATGTTCCTGATCCACCAGAAGATTTACGCCATAACGGCGGAAGAATGCTCCGTTGGGGAGCTCTTCTCCAAAGCCCACCGCAAAGAGAAGTGCATGTTCGGCAAGATCATTGCTGATCGAATTGAGGTGGTGTGCGATGATCGGATCGGAGAAACGTTGTCGAACCGGTTCCAGAAGCTTCTTGGAAAGAGAGGACAACAACCTGGCATCGACCTCGACATGTTGTTCGAGGGCCTTGGCGATCTCTTGGCGCAAGCGCATCACAAAACCCTTCATCTCCAATGTGAACGCCTTTCCTTCTCCAGGCGAGAACGTGAGTGCTATGGGAGCATCGGGATGGCGGAAATTGTGGATGAACGCGATATCGCGCAGTTGTGAAGTATCGTTGAGATAGCTTGCGGTGGCGAGTTTTATCGCTGTCGACCTGCCTGTCCCCGGATCACCACTGACAAAAATATTGTATCCTTTTCCAGGTATGGAGAGGCCCATCTCCAAGGCCCTCATGGCCCTGGGTTGTCCAATGATGGTCGGATGCTCCGGTATCGGGGCGCAAGTGTCGACGATGGATCGGTCGTAAGTGAACCTCGCCTCGTCGGAAGTGAGTTCACGTCTTGTGAACCGTAAATCTGCCATGAGGCACACTATAGGTGGTGGAATAATTGATGTCAACTCTCTATACTGGAACCATGGATATTGAGGTTCTTGCCAATCGCATACGCGAAAAATTACGTCTCGACGATTATACATCGGTCGATGTCTCGATGAACGGGCTACAGGTCGGACGATCCGGCAAAGAGATTCGTAAGGTGGTGTGTGCCGTCGATGCGTCTCTTGAAACCTTCGAGAAAGCTGTGGAAATCGATGCCGATGCCATTTTTGTGCACCACGGACTGTTCTGGGGACACCCGATACCGATAACCGAAATGCATTATCGTCGCATCTCCACCCTCATCTCACACGATATCGCATTGTTGGCTGCCCACCTGCCGCTCGACGCTCATCCCGAGCTCGGCAACAATGCCACCATGGCATCCATGCTTGGGTTGCTTGAAGTGGTGCCGTTCGGCAGATACCATGGAATCGACATCGGTTTTCGCGGGATCCTGAAGGAACCGAAGACAGCCGACGGGATCGCAGCTATCCTCGGATTGGGGCCTGAAACCGGTCTCCATATCCTCCGTTTCGGAAAAGAACCCATCTCCACCGTCGGAATTGTCTCAGGAGGTGCGGCCGAAGAGGTCCAGGAAGCCATCGGATTGGGACTCGACGCCTACATCACCGGAGAAGCGTCCCATACGATGTACCACTATTGCAAGGAAGCAGGGATCACCATGATCTGTGGCGGTCATTATGCGACCGAAGTGTTCGGAGTTCAACAGATGGCCCGCTGGTTCTCCGATGAACTGGGGTTGGAAGCTTCCTTTGTTGCGCTCCCGACTGCGCTGTAGTAGGATGGACTCCACCATGGAACATACACGAGGAAATCGTATCCTTCCCTTCATGCTTACCGGTGCAATCATAGTACTGGATCAACTCTCGAAAGCTTGGATTGTGGCGAACATCCCACAGGGAACGGTTAAGTATTCGTTTCTCAACGATTTCCTTTGGATCTGCCATGTGAGGAATACGGCAGTTGGGTTCTCCTTGGGAGACTCGCTCCCCGAAGCGGCAAAGCAAGTGCTGTTCATTATGCTTCCATTGATCCTCATGGTGCTGCTTGTAGTCTATATGATTCGCTCCAAGGATTTGCACGTGTTCCAGCGTTGGATGTTGGCGGGTATCATTGGAGGAGGGCTTGGCAATCTCGTGGACAGGATATTTCGTCCGGAATGGGTTGTGGACTTCATTAGTGTGAATGTATACGGTTTTCTCGGATTCGAACGTTGGCCGACATTCAATGTCGCCGATGCCTCCATTGTAGTCACTGGGATCCTTCTCATGGCTGACCTGTTGTTCTTCGAAGGGAAGAGGCGAACCAAGGAACCGGGAAAAATCGAGGAGGTGTCCCATGAATAGAAAAATCAACACGCTGTTGTTCGTATTGGCTGCCACTTTGGTGAATCTGGTGGTGATGGCGATCCTTTTCATACTCTCTATGGTGCTCATCGCAAGGTTCGTCGATCCGGAGAGTTCCCTGATGCCATTGTGGCTCGGACTGATGTTCCTAGTATCGATCGGCGGTAGTTTCTACCTCTATACCATCGTGATGAGGAAAGTCACCAACAAGTATGATCTGGAAAAGTATCTCGATCCGATATTCTCCAAAAAACGGTCCAGGGGGCCGGGCAAAGGGCTTTGACAATGGTCAATGCACATGTGCAACCAGTTGAACAGGTACTCGATTGCTCATGGTTTCCCTTCTCCGACGAACCGGTGATGGAAGGGTTGTGGTATGTTCCCCGGCTCTCTTCGCCCGTATTCCTTTTTCCAGAGGAGACTCCGGATGGGAAATGGCACCTTTTCACCCATTCTTGGTTGGGTATCCAACACTACATCTCCAGTAGCGGGATCATGTGGGAACCCATGGGATTGGTCCAAGTGAGAGGGAAATATCCCTTCATATTCAAGGAAAAGGGAGCCTTCCATATCATCTATGAAAGACATGGGAGACCCATTCCATTCGTGGAGAAACTCACCAAAAGGATGCGCAAGTCGCATGTGGTGGGTTCACACATCGAAATGCGCAGCTCCAACGACCTTTCCGTGTGGAGTGAGCCCCGTCTCCTATTGGAGGCCAAGGATGTTCCTTCATCCGGCGATTATCTTGATAAACCGAAATTGAGTCACCCCCAACTGTTCGCCACCGAAGGCGGCTATCGTCTGTATGTGGGCTCTTCGAAGGTAGGCAAACATCCCGCCTCATCGCGGTATCTCTGTACCACATTCTCCGAATCATTGGATGGAACCTATGTCGCCGATTCCCAGTTGCCACTTGTGGAAGCTGTTCCCAACGACCGTTGGAGAAACCTGGGAGTGGGAAAGATGAGCATCTATAAGGGAGCCGATTCCTATATTGCCCTGCAATGTGCGCGATATTGGGACGAGCAACGGCTGAGGGAAGCTTCTGCGATCGTGCTGTCGACTAGCTTCGACGGGCTGGTTTGGCAAAGGGTCGATGCAAAGCCCATCATGGTGCCGGCCGAAAGGGGTTGGGCATCACAGCACATTATGACCTGCGATGTACGGTACAAGCAGGATGAGGATTGTTGGTATTGCTATTTTTCCGCTACGGGAGATCGTCGTTTCTCTTTGGTGAGGGAGTCCATCGGTCTCTTGATCGGCAAGATACCGGCGTTGCGCAAACCGATCGATACCACCGATATTCTCTATGTGAACGACTAGGGTTCCTCCACTCCTGCGGCGATGAACGATTTGTCGGTCTTTCCGGCAACCTTGAGCTCCCGCTTGGCTTGTGCACGAAGTTGACGCTTGGTGAGCAGCTCCACCTGTTCCACCTGTCTCCCTCCGATGAATTGCATGATCGCCGTTTCGGTCTCTTCGGTACCTGGGGCTGCCGGGTAGGCAAGATAGCCATGGACAGTACCCTTGCATTCAAGATACTTCACCGGAGTATCTGCCGAAGCGAGAGCCTCGGCATAAAGCTTTCCATCATCAAGTAAAGGATCGTTGTCCGCGGTGATGATGAGTGTGGGGGGGAGTCTGGAATGGTCCTTGGACAATAGCGGGGAAAAATTTGGGTTGAGAATATCCTTGGGTTCGCTCTGATAGCTTTTTATGAAGAACTGCAGATCCCTTCCCTTCAGAGTCGGACTTTCCTTGAAACGGTTGAAGGAGGGAGTACGCAACCTTCCGTCGGTGAGCGGATAAATCAACACTTGGCCTGCGATATGGGGACCCTTCCTATCACGTGAGAGCCTACTCACCACGGCGGCGAGATTCCCTCCGGCACTGTCTCCCATGAGATATATCCTCTCGGGATCGACCTTCCAATAACGGGCACCTTGGGCTGCCCAGATGAGTGCATGGTAACAATCCTCGACCGCTGTGGGGAATCTATATTTCGGTGCCAATCGGTAATCGACCGACAACACCGCGGCATTGGTGATGCTCGCGATACGGGCGCAAGTGAAACTGTAGAGATCCATATTTCCCCAGACCCAGCCTCCTCCATGATAGAAGATGATCAATGGTCTGAGGCTGGTGAGCTGTTTTGGAGTATGGTCGGTTCTCTGGAAGAAATAACCGGTTACCACACCATCTTCGACTGGTATGATGAATGTGCTTGTTTCGATCTTCCTCGTCGGCTTTCTGTAGAGTCTCCTGGTAAGCCAATTGTTCGGAATCGACCTGCTGTTGAACTCGGCTATCTGTTCCTCGGTCATTTCGGCGATATCGGAATCGCCGGTGAGCTTCTTGGAAAGGGCAATGATCCGTTGGAGTTTTTTCGGGATGGGAAATTTCTGTTCTGTGGTGTCCTGCTGATCCATGTGTGCTCACCTGCCCCGTTTCATCAAATGGTAAACGCCTCTTCCAAAGCTTTCCTCATCATATCGCAATCGGCATCTCCCTTGGTCCATTGCTCCACTGCGATAGCTCCCTGGTAGACCAGCATCCCCAATCCATCGACGACAGTGGCTCCTGCTTTTGCTGCATCCTTGAGGAATTTGGTATCGATGGGATTGAACACCACATCGGCTGCGATCCGTGTTCCCGAAGCCTTTGGTTCCCAAGTCAGATCGAAGCCTCCTTCGGGATCGAACAATCCGACGCTGGTGGCCTGCACGACAAGATCGTACTCGGCACCTATGGTGAGTGAACCGTCGAAGTCGATGCGTTCGAGTGTGGTCTTCACGTGGGGTCCAATATCGTCAATGATGCTCTGTGCCCTGTCTCCGCTCCTATTGGCAATGGTGATGTGCACTGCCCCATGTAGGGCCAGTTCGGTGATGATCGCGCGGGCAGCTCCTCCGGCACCCAGCACCAACACCCTCATTCCGGTCACCGGTTTGATATTGTCGATCGAAGTGTGAAAGCCTTTTCCATCGGTGTTGTCGCCGATATAACGACCGGCTTCATCCCTAATGATACAGTTGACCGCTCCGCTGAGACGAGCCGATTCGGTCAATCCATCAAGATATTCCATCACCGCGACCTTGTGTGGAGCCGTCACGTTCGCGCCGGTGAAACCAAGAGCCTTGATCCCTTCGACCGCCGAGGAGAGCTTGTCCTTCGACACCGTGCAGGTGAGATATCTTGCGGGATACATCATGGATTGGAAGGTCGCCTCCATCATGAGCTGGGTGGGATTTCCCACCACCGGGTCCCCAATACAACAGAATAGGGCTTCGAGCGGTCCATGCATCACTGCTTTACGGCATATCGTTTCATACTTTTTGTCCATCGGTGTACCTCGAGTTTTCAAATGATTGCTTCTGTTCATTGTATAACATATTGTGTTGTATGTCATGCCTGGATTTCATTGTGGAAAAGGGATGGATACGAAGACCGGAGCTCCTTCGACCTGTAGTGAAAAGTGTGTGGTGAGACTCATATTCGAGATGCTTTGGTTGAGCATGCTGATTTGAAAATGCCGCAACTCCCAGCGAAGATGTGTGGAAGTGACAAAGGAGTTGCCCCGTGCGAGGGCAGGTATTACCGATATGGTGGTATGCTCGGGTTCACTGAACAGTTTGCTGTCCTTCACCATATGCAGACATTCCCTGGCGGTGAACCATAGTAGGGGCGGACCATAGGTCTCGAACAGCGTATAGAGGTGCAACAGATGGTCGAACCTTCCTTCGCCACCTCCCACGAGCACATATGACTCCATACCGATCGAAGTGATGTCGCGCAACAGTGCTTCGGTATCGGTGATGTCCTTTTCACGGGGAAGACGCCTGTGTGGGATTTCTTTGAGCAGATCGAGATTCTTGAGGGAGTCGAAATCTCCGATCGCCTCGTCAACAGTGTAACCCAAGTCTATCGCGGTATCGATTCCACTGTCGGCAGCGCAAACATACGAACATTGGGGAATGAGGGTCTTGTCGAAACCACGGGAGGGACCCTTACCCCCGGTGAAAACCAATGCACATCGTTCCATGACGGAATGGTACCATAAGGTACCTTCTCTGTATATCGCCGGAGGTAATGGAAAAGCCGCCGGGAGACCGGCGGCAAAATTGTCAGAACTTCAGCTTCGCGGTGATACCGATGAGACTGTTCTCCAGGCCCTCTTCCGAGAAGTAGTCCCCGATATTGTTGAAGAAGTACTCCAGATCATCGACGAAGAAATTCGCCTCCACACCGACACTCAGCCAATCGAGGATGTTCACATCAAGGCCGGCCCGGGTGTTGAATCCGAACGAATCATCGGCAAGCGTGGTTTCCCCATCACTGATCACTCCGAAGTAGGCTGGTCCCAGGGCGAAGTACGGTTCGAGCAGACCGAACGGCAACTTGGCCACCGCATCGAACATGTACAGCATCCAGTAGACATCGGCACTGGGCCACGATTCGAGCAATACGGCATCCACCGAAAAGCCCAAGTAGTCGCTCAAGTAGAGTTCTCCGCGGATACCCGGCACATATGCATCCTCATTGCCCGCTTCGAGATCCCCCATGCTGGCAAAGTTCACCAATCCGATGCTGCCCAGTCCAGAAGCGAACAGGGAGAACGACATCCCGACAACCATCACCACCACCATTACGGCAAGTATCTTCTTACGCATGTTACCCTCCTGCGTGGGATACCGCTACGGTATCCGTAGATCTGTTTGAAACTCAGTAATAATAACACATGAAATGACGAAATGTTATAATCATTATGAAGAATTCGTTGAATTTCTTCTCCAGGAGGAGTGGATGGCCACACATTCGGTGAAAAAATCCAACGACTGAACGGTAAACCGGGAGTGGAGAGGATGGACGAAATTGAATTCCCTCTGGACATGCCACCCTTCAATGGGCAACTCGAACACCTCATGTGCAAGAAGCATATCGCTTGCAGCCGCTTCATAGAGGAATGAGATACCCCTGTCCTGTCGCACGAGATGTTTTATCACATTGAGGTTGCCTATCTCATCGATATGGGAAAAGGCCTCTACGGTCAATCCCCGTTCGGCAAGAATCTGCTCGAATACGGCCCTTGTTCCGGAACCTTTCTCTCGGACCAGCAGACGTTCGCCACACAGTTCCTCCAGGGAAGGATTCGCATGCCTTGCAAGACATGCCTTTGAGCAAATGGGAACGAACCGTTCATGGGAGAACAATTCATACCCATACAGACTCTTGTCGAAAGCTCCTTCGATGAAGGCGAAATCGATCGATCCAGAATCGAGCATCTTCAACAGATTCTCCGTATTGTCCACCACCATGGAAAGGCTTTTTTCGGGATGGATTCCCATTATGGAATCAAGAATGCCAGGAAGTGTGAACTCACCTATGGTGAGTGTGGCTCCAAATCGAATTGGACGTTCCTTTGGGGGGACAAGATCTTCTTCCACAAAACGACCGATATCGACTTGTATCGACTGTGCGAACCGGCGTAGTTTCTTTCCTTCCTCGGTCAGCTGCAACCGCCTCCCCACCATAGTGAACAAGGATGTTCCCAGCTGTTGTTGCAGTGCCTGCATATGCTGGGTGACTGCAGGCTGGGTGAGGTTGAGTACCGAGGCCGCCTTCGTGATGCTCATCTGCTCGCAGACGGCCAGGAATGTATGGATACGAAAATCGAGCATGTTGTTCTCCATAAGAAATAATTATATGAATATAATAAAATATAATTTGAATTTATCACAGGAAATTCGTATCATCGCTCCATGAAACATTTGGTGTCCCATCTTCCAGGAATATTGGTTGCGGCGATCATCGCCGTCTGTGGCAATTGGCTCAGTGCCTTGATTCCCCATCATCTGATTAGTGGCGGTGTGTTCGCCCTATTGATCGGCATGATCCTGCATCCCCTCCTTGTCCGATTTCCCGTCTTGTTGGAGGGAATCACTTTCACCGGCAAACGAATCCTCAAAATGGCCATTGTGGGAATGGGAGTGACACTCGGAATTGGGCAAGTACTCGAAATCGGCGGGTATTCACTGGTGGTGATGGCATTTACCCTCGCCACTGCATTCGGAGGGGGATATCTCCTCGGAAGACTCTTGGGACTGCCGTGGCGATTGTCCAGTCTGATTTCGGCAGGTACCGGAATTTGCGGCGGTTCGGCGATTGCCGCAATCGCTCCCGTGATCGATGCCGATGGGCAGGATATCGCATATGCCCTTTCGGCTACCTTCCTATTCGATATTCTGATGGTTGTCCTCTTTCCGCTCATGGGACGGGCGTTCGGCTTGAGTGATCTTGGCTATGGTTTGTGGACGGGAACGGCGGTGAACGACACATCCTCGGTGGTTGCCGCCGGGTATGCCTTCAGTGAAGCGGCCGGCAATTATGCGATCGTGGTGAAGCTCACCAGGACCCTGTCCATTGTTCCCGTCGTAGTGGTGTTCTCCTTCATCCATATGCGAAACACCAAAAGTATCGCTGGAGAAGGGAGACTTACCTTCTCCTCAATAAGAAGAGTGTTCCCATGGTTTGTGCTTCTGTTCCTCTTGGTGGTGACGGTGAATAGCTTTGGAGTCTTTTCTCCACAAGTCGCCTCCACAATTTCGGATGTGGGAAAATTCTCCATGGTGATGGCTCTCGGCGCCATTGGATTGAAGACGGATGGGAAAAAACTTCTCAGATCGGGCTATAAACCGATGTTGCTTGGATTTGCGGTATCTTTTGCGGTAGTCGTGGTTTCCCTTCTTGTCCAAATGATGCTGCATAGTCTCTAAACGGATAGATTAATACTGAAACGAATCCACTTGCGCAAACGAAGGCATCGGGGTAACATCGAAAAGCGACCGGTATCCGGTTCGCATGCAAATTGAGGAGGTGCGTATGAGTACAGTGAGATCGATACTAGACCAAAAGGGCAGTGAGGTGGTGACCGTTCTCCCAACCGACACCTTGGCACAGGCCATCCTGAAGCTGACCCAACACCGTATCGGTGCCGTTTTGGTCCTGGATGAGAAAGGTGGAATCAAGGGTATCCTTTCGGAACGTGATGTCGTCAAGCATCTCGCGGGACGCATTGAATTTTCCACCACGGTTTCCGTTTCCGATGTGATGACCAAGGGCGTCACCTATGTAAAGCCCCACCAGAGTCTGGACGAATGTCTTCAATTGATGACAACCGGTCGTTTCAGACACCTTCCTGTAGTTGACAACGATGCGGTCGTGGGCATCATCTCCATCGGAGATGTCGTGAAAGCTGTGCTTGCGGATCGGGCTTTCCAAATCGGACAGCTGGAGTATTACATCACCAACACCTTTTAGGCGGTAGTCGGACATGTTGGAGACTTTGCTCTCGGTATTTCCCGTACTATTGCTGTTCGTATTGGGTTTTTCCCTACAGAAGATTGACTTTTTCTCTCCCCGCACCGTCGGGGAGATGAAAAAGGTCGTGTCCAATCTTGCGCTTCCCGCACTGATGTTCAAGGCCTTCATGTCAATCGAGGTGGAAGCGAAGTACCTTATCCTCGTGATCGCGGTCTTTGCCACATGTGCCTTGATGGTACTGCTGGGTAGGCTGATCGCGAAGCCGGCCAAGGTCACCTCACCCTATTTCTCCCTGATGATGGGAGGATTCGAGATGGGGATGTTGGGCTATGCGCTTTTCCTGGGCCTCTATGGACAAGAGCACCTCGGCAAGATTGCCCTGGTGGATTTGGGGCAGGTCCTGTTCGTCTTCTTCGTACTCATGGCACTGCTGATCAAGGAGCGGGGCGGAGGAGGCTCTCCCGCAACGCTTCTGAAACAATTCGTTACCAGTCCCGTCATACTGGCCATCTTCTCAGGCCTCGTGGCCAGCGCTCTCAAGAGCCGTATCGAAGCGGGACCCTTTCTGAATAGTATCGGAACATTCATCGATATGTTGGGCAGCCTCACGATTCCCCTCATCGCCATCACCATAGGGTATGGAATCAGTTTCAAGAAAGAGGGCCTCTCGCAATCTGTGAAGACAATCGTGACGAGAAAGGTGCTTTCCCTGGTGTTTGTGCTGCTGCTCAATACCATTCTTGTCGATAGGGTATTGGGAATGCCACCCATGTACCGTTATGCGATGATGGTGATGTTCCTGACTCCACCACCGTTCGTCATCTCGATATTCATGAAGCAGGAAGACAAGCCCAATATGGATTATGTTGCCGACACCTTGTCGCTCGATACGGTGGTATCGGTTCTATTGATCATACTTGCGGCCCTGTTTTACGTCTGATCCCCCATCACGGATAGATCCAGCAACATCTGACGGTCCTTCACCAACATGAGGCGGTTGTCGACAAAATGAATGATCCCTTCCGCCTCGAGTTGATTCAACTTCCTGCTCATGGTCTCCCTTGCCATCCCAAGATAATTCGCCAATCCCTCACGGCTCAGCGGTAGTGTCACTTCGATGCCCCTGTCGGTACTTCGGCCATAGGAATCGGTGAACTCCAGCAGCATGGAGGCGATACGCATTTCGGCATTCCTACCTCCCATGCTCTGTACAATCAACTCGAGGCGTCGCATTCGATTCGCCATCGCTTCAATGAGTTCCAATGCCACCACAGGATGATCGGCAAGGAGTTTCATGAGGCGCTCTTTCGAAAGTATGCACACATGGGTATCCTCTAGAGCCTCCACCGAGTAGGGGACCGCATCCTCGGTGAATAGGAACCGTGCTCCGAAATAATCGTGGGCAGGAAAGATGTAGAGTATCTGTTCCCTTCCATCGGCGGAGATCCTATAGGCCTTTGCGCTCCCCTGTTGCAGGACAGTGAAGCCCAAGGGGCGTTCACCTTCCCTGATGATGGTCTCTCCCTTCCTATAGGAGACATGTCGCATCTTACCGGTGATCTTGGTGAGACTTTCATTGTCCAAACTTGAGAAAAGGGGAACCTTGCTCAAACAGAGGTCATTCAGACATGCGCATGAAAGATGAGTCGTTTCCATATCCAAAGGATACCAAACTCCCTATCCAATGACTACAAGTGAAAGTGTGATTTGGATCACAGCAACAAAATTCGGGTTGTGTTACATAGAGGATGACAGGAGAAATGAGATGGAAACAAGAGAATATATCATGAAGCATTACACTCCCTACGATGGGGATGCGTCCTTCCTTGCCGAACCCACCGCAAGGACCAAGGCGCTTTGGGGGAAACTTTCCTCTTTGTTGAAGATCGAACGCGACAGGAAAGGGATGTATGGAATCGACAACGAGACCATTTCCACCATTACAAGCCACCAACCGGGTTACATCGACAAGGATTTGGAGACCATCGTCGGATTGCAGACCGACGAGCCGCTCAAGCGGGCGATCATGCCTTTTGGCGGGATTCGGTTGATCCATACCGAACTCCAAGCCTACTCCATGGAGGTGCCAAAGAGGATCCAGGATATTTTCACCTATCGCAAGACCCACAACGACGGTGTGTTCGATGTCTATACCGAGGAGATGAAGAAAGCCAGACACAGTGGCATCATCACAGGCTTGCCCGATGCGTATGGGAGAGGCCGCATCATAGGTGATTACCGTAGGGTGCCACTGCATGGTACCTCGTTTCTCATCGATAAGAAGAAGGATGCGAAGACACACTTCCTCTCCGACCGTATGGATGAGAAGACGATTCGTGGACGGGAGGAATTGAGTGAGCAGATCAGGGCTCTCGAAGAGTTGACCAGCATGGCAGCTTCCTACGGATATGATATTTCCCGCCCCGCGGTGAATACCTTGGAAGCCATCCAGTGGCTGTATTTCGCCTATCTTGCGGCAGTGAAGGAGCAGAATGGAGCGGCGATGAGTCTCGGCAGGGTCTCTACCTTCCTCGACATCTACGCCGAAGAGGACCTTGCAAAAGGTCGCTTCACCGAAGCGGAGATACAGGAGATGGTGGACCACTTTGTGATGAAGTTGCGTATCGTCCGTTTTCTTAGGACTCCGGCGTATGATGAGCTGTTCAGTGGTGATCCCACTTGGGTGACCGAAACAATAGGTGGCATGGCATCGGACGGAAGACACATGGTAACCAAAATGAGTTACCGTTTTCTCCATACACTCACCAATTTGGGACCCGCACCGGAGCCCAACCTGACCGTATTGTGGAGCGAACGGTTGCCGGATGCCTTCAAACGGTACTGTGCATCGATGTCGATCTCCACATCCTCCATCCAATATGAGAATGATGATCTCATGCGTCCGAAATATGGTGATGATTATGGAATCGCCTGCTGTGTCTCGGCCATGGCCATCGGTAAACAGATGCAGTTCTTCGGTGCAAGGGTGAATCTTGCGAAAGCCCTGCTGTATGCGATCAATGGAGGGATGGATGAGATCAGCGGAACCCAGGTCGGACCCGAGACGGCACCTGTGGGTGATGGACCGTTGGCATACGATGAGGTGAAGAGGAAATTCGATGCGATGTGTGGTTGGCTCGCCAAGCTCTATATCGATACGCTGAATGTGATCCACTACATGCATGACAAATATTGCTATGAGAGGTTGGAAATGGCCCTTCACGATGAACATGTACTTCGAACCATGGCCGGAGGAATCGCCGGATTGAGCGTGGTTGCCGACAGCCTCTCCGCCATACGTCATGCGAAGGTGACACCAATACGGGACGAGCGAAATCTGGTGGTCGACTTCAAGATCGAAGGCGACTACCCGGCATTCGGAAACGATGATCCCGAAGTGGATGGAATCGCTGTGGAGGTGGTCGAGGCTTTCATGCGCAAGTTGCGGAGCCACCACACATACCGCGAGAGTATTCCCACCCTTTCGGTGCTCACCATCACCAGCAATGTGGTTTATGGGAAGAAGACGGGAGCGACTCCCGACGGAAGGAAGAAGGGCGAACCCTTCGCTCCCGGAGCGAATCCGATGCATGGTCGGGATACCAAAGGGTGTGTGGCCAGTATGAAGAGCGTGGCCGCAATCCCTTACGATGAGGCTGAGGATGGTATTTCCTATACCTTCAGCATCATTCCCGGGGCATTGGGAAAAGACAACGGGAGCAAGGTCGACAATCTGGTATCCCTGCTCGATGGGTACTTCAATGAAAGCGGACACCATATCAACGTGAATGTACTCGATAGGGAGGTGTTGCTCGATGCGATGGAACATCCCGAACTCTATCCACAACTCACCATCAGGGTGAGCGGATATGCGGTGAATTTCATCAAATTGACCCGGGAACAGCAGACCGATGTCATCAATCGGACGTTCCACGAGAATCTATAGGAGGAATCATGGGAATCGAGGGAAGGATCCATTCGGTGGAAACATTCGGAACCGTGGATGGACCGGGTATTCGCTATGTGGTGTTTCTCCAAGGGTGTGCCTTGCGTT